>JAHRFU010000001.1 GCA_019084485.1 Desulforudis sp.
ATGTAAATGGTGAAGTGAAGAGCCGTATGCCTTAGTTGGGGTAGTACGCTTCTGAGAGGGGGGCTGGGACAATTCGTACACGCAGAGGTTCAAAGAGTCCCGCTTCTACTCGACGCTTTTTCGCGACATAATCTGCCCTATTAACTATCGTTTTGTATCATAGAAGGCTTAGAACGGGGATGTGTCTTACATACGAGAAAAAGTAGCCTGTCCCCGATTCCTGCCCTGAGCAGATTCCTCTGTCACGTACGTGTTTGTGTAGGCAATCCCTCAGGAAAGCGCACTGCACCACACAACAATTTTCATCATTCCGGACTGTCTCCATTTTCCGTCTGAAGTATGAAATCAAGGAAGGCCTGAGCGGGTCGGGTTATTACCCGGTCGCGGGCATAGATCAGGTAGAGGCTGCGGCTGATGGAGAGGCCCTTTACGGGGATGGTTTTGATCTTGTTCAGTTCCTCGGCGCGGCGCACGGACCAGCGCGACACAAAGGACAGCCCGAGGCCCGCTTCTACGGCGGCGAGAACCGCCTCGGTGCTCCCAAACTCGCCGGCAGTGCGGAAGGCATCAGGTGGGATCTTGCTAAGCCGGAGGTTTTCCTCAATGATCCGCCTGGTTCCGGACTGCTTTTCCCGTGTAACCATGCGTTCGCCGATGAGTTCGGAAAGATCCACTTCCCTTCGGTCGGCAAAAGGGTGCATTACGGGAACGGCCAGAACGATTTCGTCTTCGGCGAAAGCCTGACAGGCAATGCCATCCTCTTTAACCGGGGCACCTACCGCCCCGATATGGATGGCCTCTTCCCGCAGCCGGGCTGTAATCTTCCCAGTGTTGGCGATCTCCAGGGAGACCTTAACATCGGGGTACGCCGAGGCGAAGCGGCCGAGCAAGGGGGGCAGGACATAATGCCCAGGGATGGTACTGGCACCGATGTTCAATGTTCCTTTGATCTCACCGGCGAAAGAACGGACATCCTCATATGCACGGGCCATAGTATCTAACAACTGAACGGAGTAGTTGTAGAGAACCTGTCCAGCATCGGTCAGTTCCACCCGCCGGCTGGTGCGGCTCACCAACTCGATGCCGTAGTGCTGCTCGAGAAGCGAGATGTGTTTAGATACCGCCGGTTGGGTTAGGTTAAGGGTGTGAGCGGCGTGGGAGAAACTTCGGTAACGGGCTACGGCGACCAGAGTCTCCAGGTAGTTAAGGTTCAAAGGGTGACACCTGCCCCATCTAAAACCAATTTCTCTAAATTATATAACACCTAGTTATTAATGCAAATAATCTTCGGGTTGACCACCGGGAACCCTTAGAATGTACCAAAATACAGTGAAAACTTGGGTGAACGCTTTGAAGATTGCCGCTGTCCAGGAAGCGCGCCACAAACTGATACCGATTGTCCGCCGAACTCCTCTGGCGTGCTCCCGCACGATCAGTGAGATTCTGGGTCGAAAGGTCTACTTTAAATACGAGAACCTGCAGCGTACCGGATCCTTTAAAATAAGAGGTGCCTACTACAAAATGTGCGGATTGAACTGCACCGAACGAGGGGTGGTAGCGGCATCCGCCGGGAACCATGCTCAGGGCGTGGCTCTAGCTGCCGCGGAGCATGGTCTGACGGCGACTGTGGTCATGCCGAAGCAGGCACCGCGGAGCAAGATTCAGGCCACGATGGGCTACGGCGCTCGAGTCATCTTGGCTGGTCAGAACTATGATGAAGCCTATGCGGAGGCCTCGCGCATTGCCCAGGAATCAGGTGCAACCTTCATTCCGGCCTTTGACGATGCAGATATCATTGCCGGGCAGGGGACCATCGGTTTTGAAATTCTTGAGGACTTGCCGGATGTGGATTTAGTGTTGGTACCGGTCGGCGGAGGCGGCCTGATCAGCGGCATCGGCCTTGTCGCCAAGACGCTTAAACCTGACGTGCGGGTGATCGGTGTGACCACGGTGAGTGCCCCAGCGGCGCTGCTGTCCCGGCACCGAGGAGAACTGCAGGAAGTACCGGTCGGTCGCACGCTCGCAGACGGCATTGCCATCAAGCGCCCAGGAAAACTTCCCCTGGAGATGATGCAGCGCTATGTGGATGACATTGTAGCGGTCGAGGAGGAGTCGATCGCCAAGTCCCTCCTGTTCCTGCTCAGCCGGACAAAGACCTTGGTTGAAGGAGCGGGGGCGGTTGGACTGGCCGCCCTGCTGAGCGACAAAGTCCGTGATCCGGCTACCAAAACAGTGATTGTGCTGAGCGGCGGGAACATTGATGCCACTACCATTGCCCGCATTATTGTCGGTCGCAAGCAAGCAGCTGTCGGGAAAGGATTGCACATCTGGCGTAGGAGTTTTCTGCACTGAGGCATCGCTCTTCTGTTGCATCAAGTTTTTGGGATAAACAATGAAAGTTGAACAAGGAAAAGATCATTTTCTGGCGAAATAGCACTATACTGTAGTAAATCAGCTACCTGGGAGGTCACCGGATGGCATTGGCAGCGGTGGTGCTTGCTGCTGGTAAAGGGACGCGCATGAAATCACGCCGACCCAAAGTACTGCACCGGGTGGCGGGCAAACCAATGGTGGCGCACGTAATCCAGGCGGCCCGGGAGGCGGGGGTCGACCGTCTGATTATTGTGGCCGGATACGGCTATGAGGATGTTACCGCGGTGGTGGAAGCCGAGGCTGAGGTCGTTTGTCAGGCGGAGCAGTTAGGCACAGCCCATGCGGTGATGCAGGCCGAAACAAAACTTACGGATTTTGAGGGGGATATCCTCGTGTTGTGCGGGGACACTCCCCTTCTTACTGGGCAGACACTGTTAGGGCTGGTGGCCCATCACCGTGCTACTGAAGCAGCGGCCACAGTACTTACGGCCGCTCTGGATAACCCCTTCGGCTACGGTCGTGTCCTGCGGGATACATCGGGGATGGTTCGCCGAATCGTAGAACAGAAGGATGGTTCGCCGGGCGAACTTGCGGTGCAGGAGATTAACACCGGGGTGTATTGCTTCAAACAGGCCGGCCTTTTTGAAGCCCTGCGTGGAATCACCCCTCAGAACCAACAGGGTGAGTTCTACCTCACCGACATTATTGAACGGTACGTGACCGGGGAACGTCCGGTAGCATCTTACCTGCTCGGTGACTTTAAAGAAGTCCTGGGCGTAAACGACCGGCGTCAGCTGGCTGAAGCGGGCCGCCTGATGCGGGAGCGGATTTTGAATTCTTTGATGGACGTCGGGGTGACAGTGGTAGATCCGGCCACGACCTTTGTGGAGGCTGGGGTCACGGTCGGGATGGATACCGTGATCCACCCATTCTCCTTTCTGGAAGGATCCACCACCGTAGGTGAGGACTGCACCATCGGTCCGTCCACACGCCTCGGAAATGCTATAATTGGAGACGGGTCTACGGTTCAGCAGTCTGTGATTATCGATTCCAGGGTCGGGCGCCAAGCGAACATTGGGCCTTACACCTATATTCGTCCGGGCAGTGAAGTGGGGGACGGGGTCAAAATCGGGGATTTTGTGGAGATTAAGAAATCGCGCATCGGAAATGGTAGCAAGGTACCCCACTTGTCCTACATCGGTGACGCGGAGATCGGTGCCGGGGTAAACGTGGGAGCCGGGACGATTACCTGCAACTACGACGGGGCCAAAAAGTGGACCACGATTATCGAGGACGGGGTTTTCATCGGTAGTAACACCAACCTGGTGGCTCCGGTCCGGGTCGGTGCAGGGGCCTACGTAGGCGCTGGATCCACGATTACTCAGGATGTTCCACCAGGATCTCTGGCTGTGGCCCGTGGGGCACAGACCAATATCGAGGGTTGGGTGGAAGAGAAGAAGAAGGACTTACGGAGGGATTAGGCAGATGTTTAGCCGCCACAAGAAACTGAAGATTTTTACGGGAAACGCCAACCCGGCTTTGGCCAGTGAGATTTGCCAGTATCTCGGGGTGCCTTTGGGGGTCTCAGCCGTCAGCCAGTTTTCAGATGGCGAGATCAAGGTGCGCATCGACGAAAATGTGCGCGGCGCGGATGTGTTTGTAATTCAGCCTACCTGCCATCCCATCAATGAAAACATCATGGAACTGGTGATCATGATCGACGCCCTGAGGAGAGCCTCGGCGCGCCGGATCACGGCGGTGGTTCCATATTACGGCTATGCCCGCCAAGACCGCAAGACCAGGTCGCGGGAGCCGATCACTGCCAAACTGGTAGCTAACCTCCTGACCGCATCGGGGGCGAACCGGGTGATTACCATGGATCTGCACGCCGGTCAGATCCAGGGTTTCTTTGATATTCCGGTGGATCACCTGCCGGCCGGGCCGATTTTAGCGGAGTACATTATTCGCAGTCATCTGGAAAACGTGGTTGTTATCTCGCCTGATGTGGGCGGGGTGGTCCGAGCCCGGGATTTGGCCGAACGCATCGGGGCTCCCCTGGCGATTATCGATAAGCGCCGTCCTGAGCCCAATGTGGCAGAGGTTTTGAACGTAATCGGGCCTGTCCAGGGACGGACTGCGGTAGTGCTGGACGACATCATCGACACCGCGGGAACGATCTCCAAGGGTGCCGAAGCGCTCCTGAAATTCGGTGCAAACGAGGTCTGGGTGGCCTGTACCCACCCTGTTTTTTCCGGTCCTGCCGTGGAAAGGCTGAGCCAGTCCGTAATCAAGGAGATTATCGTAACGAATACCATTCCCATTCCACGGGAACGCATGTTGGACAAGGTCAAGGTGCTTTCGGTGGCCCCACTGCTCGGCGAGGCCGTGATCCGGGTGCACGAAAACCTTTCGGTTAGCAAACTCTTCGACTAGGAAGCTGTTAGATCAAAAGGCGATAGTTTAGGTTAGATCTCATCCGTGGGATCTTCCGGCTTAGCCTTTTTCTTTGGGAGCATCTGGCGTACTCTTTCCTCAAGCCCGCCGTCAACCCGGTCCATTGATTCGGTGGCGCTGTCGCTTACGACTACGGCCTCCCGGCCCAGGGTGCGGATCTGATGGGCCGAAACATGATGGGCGCCTTTGAGCATCCGATTCAGGCTCGACTCAGCCAGTTCGATGCCGTCGATCTTCCCGTCCTCAAGGTTGATCGTGTAGTCCTGTACCTTTCCTAGAACCGTTCCGTTTTCACTGATTACCCTGGAGCCGATCAGGGTTATCTTGTCTTTCCAAAGCTGTACGATGTTGGGCAGGCTGGCCCCCTTTTCGGCGTTGGAGATCCGGCTGATGGTCACCGCATCAAAGCCCATGGAATGGATCTTAGCCAGCGGAATAAAGCGCTGCTCCCGGAACAAGCCCGACGATTCTACGATCAAAGCGGCCAGAGCCTTGTTGGGAGGGTCGATCACCAGACCCTTCACGTGCCCCAGCTTCACTCCTTCATCCAGACTGATAACGGGCAATCCCAGGAGGTCCGTGGATTTCTTATACATGCAGGCAACCCCCCTTTTTGCTACAATGTCTATGGGATAATATGCCGGGTGCTGGTTTGTTATAACTTCGAAGGGGGAATAATTTCCCCAGAAGGAGTGATAGCAATGACCGGCGTTGAACTTGATGTTAAACCGAGAGAGAGCAGTACTAAGGGCTACTTAAATCGCATCAGATCCGAGGGGTTCGTCCCCGGAGTGGTATACGGAAAGCAGTTGGACGGTGTCGGTGTGGAGTTTGAGGGGCGTGCCCTGGAGACGATTCTTAAGCGCCATGGAAGGAATACCATCCTTAACATGCGTATACAATCTAACGGGAAGAAGGCCCGAAAGTACACCGTGCTGATTAAAGAGGTACAGTATCACCTGATGAAAAACAGCATTCAGCACGTGGACTTTCAGCAGATTTCCCTGAAGGACGAGATTTCCACTACAGTGAACCTGCATCTGATCGGTAAGGCACCCGGCACCGCTGCCGGCGGGAACCTCTCGCAGCCCTTGCGCCAACTGGAAGTCAGTTGCCTGGCGACCGCCATTCCGGACAGTATCACGGTAGACATTTCCGGGTTGGATATCGGGGACAACATCCATGTCTCCGATCTGAAAGTTCCGGAAGGGGTCAAAGTGCTGAGTGAACCGGATACGCTGGTGGTCATTGTGACCGCACCTAGAAGGGTAGAGGAAGCCGAGACGGCCGAGGAACGGGAAACCGCCGGAGCGGAAGCGGCCAAGGAAGAGAAGCAGGTGAACGAGTAACCACAGAAACAGAGATTGACGATGAGACTGATTATTGGACTAGGGAATCCGGGAGAGGCGTACCGTAATACCAGGCACAACATCGGCTTTCTGACGGTTGACCGTCTGGCGGACCGGCTGGGTGTCAGTGTGAAGAAGAGGCAGTGTTTCTCCCTGACGGGCGACACCCACATTGACGGGAGTAAACTGATCCTCGCCAAGCCCCAGACCTTTATGAACCTTTCCGGCCGGGCTACTTTGGCCCTGACCGAGTACTACAAGGTGGCCCCCGAAGAGTTCCTGGTCGTCTGTGACGATATGGATCTGCCCTTCGGGCGGCTACGCTTGCGTGCCCGCGGCGGGCCGGGAGGTCACCGAGGTTTGGATTCAATCATCGGACTTCTGGGCAGTCGTAACTTTCCACGTTTGCGGGTGGGCATCGGCCGCGGTCCGGAAGTGGTGTCCTATGTACTTGACCGCTTTGGAGCAGAAGAGGAACCGCTGGTTAACGAGGTTTTGGCGGCGGCGGCGGATGCAGTTTTGATGGTCCAATCCGAAGGTTTGGACCGGGCGATGAACCGGTATAATGCACTTACGATAGGTTAGCGAAGTATGGTTCTGTTTGCTTACTCGCTAGTCCTTAGTGATGTCTTGAACAATTGGTGAAGTGTGAAGTGGGAGTTTCTCGCATCTCATAAAGGAGACCCTTGATGCACAATGGCATAGCGGAGCTGGTGAGCAGGGTCTCACCGATTCCATCCGTTAGGGAGGCACTTGCCAGGGGCTACGGCCCCCAGCACCTTCACGGGCCAAGTGCCGGCCATCACGGATTGATCAGTGCGGCCCTAGGTGTTCCGGACAAACCCATGCTGATTATCACCCCTGGAGAAAAGGAGGCAGTGACCCTGGCTGAGGACCTGGGTACCCTGCTGCCGGGCCGGGGTATTTTTGTGTTCCCATCATGGGAATTGCTTCCAGTGCAGGTGCTGGCCTACTCCAAACACCTAATCGTCAAACGCATTAAGGTACTTTCGGCCCTGACCACAGGAACCGATCAGATCGTGGTGGCGCCGATTGATGCTTTGGCTCGGCGGCTACCCCCTATGGAGGTGGTCCGTGCGGCTGTATTTGCGCTGGGTATTGGTGAGACTTGGGATTTGGGCGCGTTGCGCAGGAAGCTTCTGGAACTCGGCTACCAAAACGTAGCGCGTGTCGAGTCAGAAGGGCAGTTCAGTTCACGCGGCGGAATCCTGGATGTCTTTCCCGCCACGTCCGATGCCCCGGTGCGTATCGAATTCTTTGGAGATGAGTTGGACTCCATCAGGCAGTTTGACCCGGAGACACAGCGTTCTGAAAAACGCCTGGACGGTAGGGTGACGATTACTCCGGTAGGCGAACTGTATGTGGAGCCCGAGCGATGGCAGCGCGGGTATGAAGAAATCCGCAAGGACTTGACGGAGCAACGGAATCGTCTATTACAAGCTGGACGGGGTGAGGCGTCCCGTCGTCTGGAGGAGAGTCTTTCCGGAACGCTGGCCCGAATTGAGGCCGGAGCCTATTTCCCGGGTATGGAGGAATTTTTGGATTACTTCTACCCCGATGCAGTACCCTTGAGCGACTATCTGCCGGATCGAACCCTCGTCCTGGTTTCGGACCCGGAGCGGGTAAGTGAGGTGGCACGCAGTTTTCAGAAACAGCGTAACCAGGGTTATGCCTCGCTGATTGAACAGGGACAGGTATTGCCACGGCAGTTCCAAGTATACCGGGACTGGGCAGCGATGCGTGAAGATCTCTCCGGTTTCTCGACGGCTTATCTTTCATTTACTTCACGGTATGGTGATTTTAAGGCACCACGCCAGGCTCTTGAATTCCCGGTGCGTGAGGTTGCCGGGAGTATGGGGCGTCCCGAAACCCTGGTTGCGGAAGTCCAGGGCTGGCAGAAGAAGAACTACGCGGTCGGGATGCTGGTCGGCACGGCCGATAGAGTCCGAAAGCTTACGGGTGCCCTGGAGCGGGGGCGGATCCGTAATGTACTCGTGGACGGAGCGCCGGGAGAGCCCGGCCAGGTGACGGTCACGCAGGGAACCCTTGGTGTTGGTTTTCAACTGCCGAATGCCAACCTGGTGATTCTCACCGAGACTGAGATCTACGGTAAGAAACTGGCGACTCGGAAACAACCCCACCGGAAAGCTGCGCCTACCCTGGAAGAACTGGAACTGGTACCGGGTGATTACGTGGTTCATGTGAACCACGGGATCGGGCTTTTCCGGGGAATCGTCCCTCTGGAGATCACCGGGATCAAGCGGGAGTATCTGCTGTTAAAATACCACGGTGAGGATAAGCTTTACGTGCCTACCGATCAGCTGGGATTTGTGCAAAAATATATCGGAGCCGAGGGCGAGGTTCCCCGCCTCTCGCGTCTGGGTGGCAGCGACTGGGCCCGAACCAAGAAACGGGTTCAGGAGGCGGTACGCGAGATGGCCGAAGACCTAATTAAGCTTTACGCCGCCCGTCAATCCTTACCCGGATACGCGTTCCCGGCCGATGCACCCTGGCAGCAGGAGTTTGAACTGGCCTTTCCACACGAAGAGACCCCGGATCAATTGCGGGCCATTACCGAAGCGAAAAGGGATATGGAACGTCCCCGGCCGATGGACCGGCTGCTCTGCGGCGATGTCGGATACGGGAAGACGGAAGTAGCGATGCGGGCTGCCTTCAAGGCCGTTGTCGGAGGCAAGCAGGTGGCCGTGCTGGTGCCCACCACGGTACTCGCCCAGCAGCATTTTCAGAATTTCAGCGAGCGGTTCCAAAACTACGGCATCACTGTCGACGTGCTCAGCCGCTTCCGCTCACTGCGGGAGCAACGTCAAGTGCTCGAAAACCTGGTGTTGGGCAAGGTCGATATTGTCATCGGTACGCACCGTCTCGTTCAGGAGGACGTTACCTTTAAGAATCTGGGCTTGGTGGTGATAGATGAAGAACAGCGCTTCGGGGTGGCTCATAAGGAACGGCTGAAGATTCTGCACCCGACCGTGGACGCGCTGACTCTCACCGCTACGCCGATTCCCCGTACCTTGTATATGTCATTGGTTGGGGTCAGGGACGCCAGCCAGTTGCAGACACCGCCGCTGGATCGTTTCACGGTTCAGACCTACGTGGTGGAGGAAGACCCGGTTCTAATCCGAGAAGCGATTACGCGGGAGATGGCTCGCGGTGGGCAGATCTACTTCGTCCACAACCGGGTGGCTGAATTGAACCGGGTGTACGTCTGGCTCCAGGGCCTAGTCCCCGACGCCCGGATCGGGATCGGTCACGGACAGCTACGTGAGGATCGGTTGGAGCAGGTAATGCTGGACTTTGTGAACGGCGAATACGACATATTACTGTGTACCACGATTATTGAAACTGGTTTGGACATTGCGAACGTGAACACGCTGATCGTAAAAGACGCCGATCAGTTCGGGCTGGCGCAACTCTACCAGCTCCGTGGCCGGGTGGGGCGGTCTAACCGACTGGCGTTTGCTTACTTTACCTACCGCCGAGACCGGATACTGGGTGAGCCGGCTGAGAAGCGCCTACGGGCGATCCGGGACTTCACCGAGTTCGGCTCGGGCTACAAGCTGGCTAAACGCGATCTGGAAATCCGTGGTGCCGGTAATCTTCTAGGCACCGAGCAACATGGGCACGTCTCGGTCGTCGGTTTTGAGATGTACTGCCGATTGCTGGAAGGTGCCGTCCGGGATATTAAGGGTGAGCAACATCCCTCCGAAGAGATCGATACCGTCGTTGAACTGCCGATCACAGCCTTTATTCCTGATGAGTATATCCCGGACGGGGAACAGAAAGTGCGGATGTACCACGCCCTGGCCAATGTCCGTCAAAAGGCCGATGTGGACGAAATCAGCGAAGAACTGGAGGACCGCTTCGGTAAGCACCCGACTCCGGTTCGCAACCTGCTGGCCGTAGCCAGACTGAGAGCCCTCGCCCGGCAATTGCGTGTGAAAAGCATCAGCCGTCAGGGCACATACTACCGGTTCGTTTTCGGCGACGCGCATCCTTTAGACGGGGAAAAACTGGTAAGTGTGGCTTCAAAACACCCGAAAAGACTGCGGTTCAAGGAAGAAAATGGTGCCTTCGAGATATGGTTGAAAAGCGCAAATAAAGAAGAATCGAGGCTTTCAATCCAAGAAGTTGAGGAATTTCTTGGCAATATTAGCTGAATCAAAATAGCTTTCGAAGGCCGTCCAATCCTTGGAAAAATATGAATAAATGAATTTCATCCGATGTATACTAGTCTCAGGAAGAACGAGCAATGATATGTAGAAAAGGAGGGACGGAAGTCTTATGAAAGCCACCGGTATTGTACGCCGCATTGATGATCTAGGAAGAGTTGTTATCCCCAAAGAAATCAGACGGACGCTGCGCATTCGGGAAGGCGATCCCCTCGAGATATTTGTAGACCGTGACGGTGAGGTCATCCTAAAGAAATACTCGCCCATCGGGGAACTCGGGGAGTTTGCCAAAGAGTATGCCGATTCTTTATATGAAGCGACGGGTCACATTGCCTGCATCTTCGACCGCGACGCGATTATCGCTGTCTCTGGCGCTCCGAAGAAGGAGTACCTGAACAAGATGGTCAATCCGGCCGTGGAAAAGGTAATGGAAGACCGTAAGCCGATTATGGCTAACATCCCGGGTGAGGAAGCGTTGCCGCTGATGATCGACGAGGTCCCCACTTACACCGCCGAAGTGATCGCGCCGATTATCTCCAATGGCGATCCGATTGGGGCGGTGGTCTTGATTTCCAAGGAGCCAGGAATGAAGATGGGGCAGCTCGAATTAAAACTAGCCGAGACGGCGGCAGGATTTCTCGCCAAACAAATGGAACAATAATGGCCGAAAGGCCATTTTTTTTGGATACGGAGGGTTTTGGTTGAACAGGGAGCTAACGATTGTCGGTCTTGGACCGGGAGCGGTCGATGCGCTCCCGATTGGTGTTTTGGAGGCGCTCCGCCGGTCCGGCACCAAGAACATCCTGCGCACCGAAAGACATCCGGTAGTGCCGTGGTTGCGTGAGCAAGGAATCGAGTTCGTGAGCTGCGACCATTTCTACGAGCGGGGTCGTGATTTCGGTGAAGTATACCGGGAGATTGCAAAATTGGTACTCGAAGTCTCCCAAAGATCCCCGGTGGTTTTTGCTGTGCCGGGCCATCCGCTGGTGGCGGAGGAGGTTACGAGGCTGATCCTCCAGGGCGATCAAGGCCAGAATCGGAAGGTGCGCATTATACCGGCGATGAGTTTTCTAGATGCCGTGTTTGCGGCTTTACGTCTGGATCCTTCGACAGGCATCAATATCATTGACGCTCTACAACTGGACAAGCATTCACCGGTGAGAGAGACGGGAAACATCCTAATGCAGATCCATGGAGCGCTCACCGCCGGAGAAACCAAGTTAGCGCTAATGGAGCACTATCCGGATGATCAGTCGGTGACCGTGGTTCGGGCCGCTGGTGTACCTGGTGAGGAACGGATTGTTGAGGTGCCGCTCTACGAGTTGGACCGCCTGGACTGGATTGACCATTTAACCTCGCTTTACATCCCCCCTGCGCTGGACGAGCGTCCCAAATACGACCTCGACCGATTAGCCCACATAATGGCCGAACTGAGATCCGAGCATGGTTGTCCCTGGGATCGGGAACAGGATCACGCCTCTCTAAAAAAATACCTGATTGAGGAAAGCTACGAGGTTGTCGAGGCGGTTGAAAGCCTTGATATGTATAGTCTTTGCGAAGAATTGGGAGACTTATTATTACAGATCGTTTTTCACGCCCAGATCGCGCGTGAAGGAGAGCACTTTGACCTAAACGATGTTATTCGGGGTATTTGCGATAAGATGATTTACCGTCACCCCCATGTGTTTGGGTCAACCCGGGTCAAAGACGCGGCTGAGGTACTGGTAAACTGGGAGCGGCTGAAAAGGGATGAAAAGGAGACCCGGCGTTCCTGCCTCGAGGGAATTCCTAGAAGCTTACCAGCCCTGCAGCGTGCGGACTTGATCCAAACCAAGGTCTCGAGGGTGGGGTTTGACTGGCCCGACTACAGCGGGGCTATGGATAAGGTTCTAGAAGAGCTTGGTGAGTTAAAAGAGGTATTGCAGACACAGAATAAGGAAAGGATTACGGATGAACTGGGGGATCTGCTCTTTGCAACCGTAAATCTGGCCCGGCTTCTGGGTGTTGACGCAGAAGAGGCGTTGCGTCACACAATGGAAAAATTCTCCCGGAGATTCTCTTATGTGGAGGAGAAAATTGCAACATTAGACACAATTCGAGGAAAAGTGCCTTTGGAGGAGATGGATAAATGGTGGGAGGCGGCAAAAAACTTGGAAAAAAGGTAGGAAAGCTTTTCTACAAGGCAGGAATCCAGCGTAATGCAAAGAATAGTAAGCTACACAAATCATAAATTTCCAGGAGGGATTGTTGTGAACAAAGCGGAACTCGTATCGAGCGTTGCCGAAAAAACCGATCTGACTAAGAAAGACGTCGAAAAGGCTGTCTCAGCGACGCTCGTTAGCGTCACTGAGGCTCTTGCTAAGGGCGACAAGGTGCAGTTGGTTGGTTTTGGTACTTTCGAAACTCGGCAGCGGGCGGCCCGTAAGGGTAGAAACCCCCAGACCGGTCAGGAGATCGACATCGCTGCGACCAGTGTACCGGTATTCAAAGCCGGTAAGGTCTTGCGTGAATCCGTCGCAAAATAGTTGTGCGGCTGGACAAGTTCCTAAAGGTTTCACGTATCGTTAAAAGGAGAACACTTGCCAAGGAAGTATGCGAGCGCGGGTTGGTCGTTGTTAACGATCGGCCAGCCAAGGCCGGGACCACAGTTAAACCCGGCGATATGGTCAGCGTGATGTTCGGCTCGCGTCGTGTTGAGTTTGAGGTTCTTAAGTTGGCAGACAATGTACCGGCAAAAGAGGCAAGGGAGCTGTACCGCCTGATCGGGGGCAACGAAAGCCTCGACTAGAAACGCGATTTTCGAAACTCACAATGTACATCGAAGACGTTCGCTTGCAAAAGCGGGCGTCTTTCGTTTCCGTGAATTAGCTGATCAATCCCCATCTAGGTATATTTGGGTTCGACGAAGGCATATCCATTAAGAATTGTTTCCTTAAAATGATAGGGGGCTGAAGACATGGAAGCCGAAGTCACACACCGGATGGAGATGCTGGAACGGAAACTGCTCCGGATTGAGGGCGTGCAGCACGTCGAAAGTTTCACTGATGAAGAAATTGCGATCGATACGAACATGGGTTTTCTCCTGCTGGCAGGGGAAGGCCTGCACATCACTCAGCTAAACCTGGATGCCGGAACTTTGGTGGTTGAGGGGTATCTGAACGGAATTCAGTATCGGGAGGCCGGTTCCCGTCAGGGACGAAGGGGTAAGCGGATCTTGAACCGCCTGCTCAGGTAAGTAACGAACAGGGGGGAGTTTACCCTGTCTTTGTACGAGCAGTTTGGGGCCTTCCTAATCACTGTCGGAATTGGGATGGCTGCCGCTTTTATTTACGATTTTTACCGGGCCGTGCGGTTATCCCTGGGGCTACGCCGGCTGGGCGGCAGTATTGCCGATTTGGTGTTTTGGTTTCTCCTGACGCTCATCGTCTTCGGCTTGTTACTCCTGGGTACCGGGGGGGACGTGCGTTGGTACGTGGTGGCCGGCCTGGCTACTGGAGCCCTAATCTACCGGCGGAGGTTTACCACCCGGGGTTATGCCTTTTGGCGTGGGTATCTGCACGTCTCATTCCGGGCGCTGCAAATCGTGTGCCAGCCACTGGTGTGGTTTTGGCAGGGTGTGACCTGGCCGGTTCGTTTCCAGGTCTTAATGGTGAGAAGGATCGGCCGGAGCCTGCGACTACGGCTGCACATCCGGCGCCCGCCTCCACCCCCCGATCAGGATGTGTGAGCTGGGATGGGGATGTGGATCACTTCAAACGTCTTAGGCGGGAGCCGAGCAGGGCACCGATGATCGCGGTCAGGCTGATTGGTGCCCAGACCAATGCGATGTCGTTGAAGGGAACGTCCCCGCCACCCACCTGCAAAAGCAGCAGCAGCGCAAAAGTGCCGATCGCCGGCAGGCTGCCCGTTAAAACCCGATGACGCGGGGCTAAGAACGCCAGAATGAATCCCAGTGCCAGGGCAAATGCCATCGGTACGACCGGATGCGTGTCGCCTTCGGTTGCGACCCAGAGGAGCGCCCCGCTAAATAACAGGATCGGGACAAAGGTTGGAAATATGTTTACCTGCCTTTGCCTTCTCCTCCTCACAACCGGCCTGCCGGGCCTTAGCGACTGAGCATCTTGCCGGTCTGCAACCGTCGGCTTGGTGCGTTTTGGTTTCTCCCTGCCCATGTTAAATCCATCCTTAAATATCGTTTTACTTGATGGTTCGCCGTCGGTGTTCTCCTTTCCTCCTCAGTTCGATTATGGTATTTTCCCTTCTTACTATCAAAAAATATCCGGCAGTAGGAAGGAAATGGCCGGTGTACGTAGAATGCAGCTAAGTATATTTGTAGTAAATTTGTACACAGCTTGTGGACAGGCCTGGGGATAAACATAATGCAGATCGAGATCAGAGGCGCGGAAAGACTGAGTTTCCGAGAACGCCAAGTAGTTGTACTCAAGGAAATGAACCATTCCACCGATGCGATTGCCAAGCAGCTAGGCTTGAGTGCCAGCACGGTTGGCACGCTCTACAACCGAGCACGGACGAAGGGGTACCAGGTGGTCATCCTAATCGCGGGGGACCCTCTGGGGCTGTTTGGTGGAAACGACGAGGGGGACGGTGACGACATTGGAGGTCGTTAAAAGACGCCGGTTCAATTTAATGCGGAGTAGGCTGCCGTACTTTTTTCTGGCGGTACTGCTGATCTATATTGCTATTTGCTTTGCGGGCCAGATAAATCGCCTGTGGGCGATGCAGGCGTCTCTTCAGGAGGTAGAGCAGCAGGTGATTTACGTCCGGGAGAAAAACAGCGTCCTCTGGGACCGCTTGACCGTACTGGAAAGCGAGGGTTACATTGAAGATGCGGCCCGCGAACGCTTGGGTCTGATTAAACCGGGAGAAACCCGGATTGTCACTGTGTTTCCGGAACGCGACGAGCCGGCAATCGACACCAGCATTACGGACTGACTAATCGGACATGCTGTTGAAAATCAGGAAGCGGTCTGTTAAAGTATGGGTATAATCTAGAAAACAAACAAGTAGCGAGCGGGGATTAGTGTTGAAGGTACGAACTGAGCGTAGGGCAAGAGGGATGCTGATCGTCAGGTTCCGGCGAACCATTGGCTTCGTTTTGGGACTCACGGCCTTGGTGTTCCTGGATTTCCGTTACTTAATTTGGCCCCGGCTAACCGGAAAATTTCGAACAAAGCAAAACCTCCGGTGAATGCCGGAGGTTTTTTGATTAACAGGATGAGATTGTCACGGAATAACCTTGTTCAGCGGGTACTCGACGATGTCTTGGGCGCCGGCCTTTTTCAGGAGCGGAATCAGATCGCGTACCTGCTCCTCGGAGAGGATCGTCTCGACGGCCACCCAATCGCTGTTGTAGAGCTGGGAAACGGTGGGGTGCTTCATGGATGGCAAGTTGTCCAAGACCTCGTTAATCCGGTCACCCGGTACGTTCATTTTCAGCCCCACCTGTGATTCAGCCCGCAGGGCACCCAGCAGCAGCACCGCCAGGTCTTCAAGCTTTTCCCGCTTCCAGGGGTCGTCCCAGGCCCGACGGTTGGCGTGCAGTTTCGTCGTGGATTCCAGGATCGTGGTAATCACGCGGAGGTTGTTAGCACGGAGTGAACTGCCGGTCTCGGTCAGATCCGCGATGGCATCCACCAGGTTGGGAACCTTCACTTCGGTGGCTCCGAAGCTGTATTCCACGGTAGCCTCGACGCCGTGCTGTTTAAGAAAGTCCTTGGTGACCTGGACGAGTTCGGTCGCGATGCGCTTCCCCTGCAGGTCTGACACCGAGGTGACCGGACTGTCCTGGGCTACGGCCAGAACCAGCTTTACGGGGCGTTGGGATTGACGGGCATAAACCAAATCCGCCACCTCAACCACATCTGCCCGGTTTTCCATTATCCAGTCCAGCCCGCTGAGGCCCGCGTCGAGCACGCCGTCGTTTACATAGCGCGGGATCTCCTGGGCGCGCATCAGCAGGATTTCCAAATCAGGGTCGTTGACGACCGGATAATAGGAGCGGGAGTTAACGGTAATCTGGTAGCCGGCTTTTCGGAAGAGCTGAAAGGTTTTTTCCTGAAGACTTCCTTTAGGTAAACCAAGGCGCAGTTTCAATTTGGATAAATGCCTCCTTGAAAATTACATGCTTTAATGTATATCGGAAAAAGGCTGCTCCGTCAAGAGAGGGGTCGGTGAATTCTATGGACAAGGTCGGCGCTATCGACATCGGCACTAACTCCACGCGTCTGCTTGTAGCGATGGTGGGTGGCGGACGGGTGGAAACACTGCGTCGCTTGATGCAGATTACCAGGCTCGGACAGGGCATCGGCAACGGCTGTTTGCTTCCCGAAGCAGTAGACCGGACGGTGAGGGTGCTGCGGGAGTACCGGTCCGTCTTGGACCACGAAGGGGTGGATCTGGCTGTTGTGGCCGCGACGAGTGCCGTGCGGGACGCCGTTAACAGGGAGCAGTTTGTACAGACCGTGCGCGCGGAGACCGGTCTGGAGGTCACCGTACTAAACGGTGAGGAAGAAGCGGTTCTGGGCTTTCGCGGAGTTTTGGCAGGGCTTACATTGGCTCCGGACGACACCATTGTGGTTGATGTGGGCGGCGGGAGTACCGAGTTGGTCTGGACTGATGAAAAAGAGCCTCACTTCTACAGTTTGGACGTCGGTGCGGTGCGGATGACGGAGGAGAATGCCGACGACCGTCGGATCAGAGCGCTCCTGATGCCGGTGCTGGGGAAGCTGGAATGCGTTCAGGCGTCCAGCCTAGTGGGGGTAGGCGGGACGGTGACCAGCCTGGCGGCGATGGCGCAGCGGATGGTGTCGTACAACCCTGAGCTGGTCCACGGTTACCGCCTGAGCTACGACACCGTGAGCCGTTTACTGGCGGAAATCCGGTCGAAGACGCCGGATGAACTGCGACAGACGCCCGGGTTGCAGCCGGAGCGGGCGGATATCATCGAAGCCGGAGTCTCAATTGTAGCTACCGTCATGGACGGCCTTGGACGGGGCCACCTGATCGTGAGCGAAACAGATATTCTTTACGGATTGGCTCTAACCGTGGCTGGTGATGTCGAAAGAAAAACCCCGCCGGTCGATGGATTATGACAATTATTTCCTGATCCCTGCTATATAATCATATTTGAAATAAGTAGGGGATGCAGGGAATAATGACGGGACCTCCCACTTCCCGCTTCTCACTTCGCAAATCGCAAATGAGGTGGGTCAGTGGCTCAGCACGGTAACATCTACGCAGACGGTAGATCGGCCAACCACTGGGCTGGGGTCGGTCCCGCGCGCCGACGAAAACGGGTTTCGGCAGGGATGCGTTGGGGACGAGCCCTGGAGTTGATCAGCTGGCAGAAACTGGCCCTATGCGGCCTGGGATTTTTCCTGGGAAGGGCCGTACTGCTGGGGGAACTGACCCCCTTTACGGCGGCCTTCACGGCTGCCGCCTTGTTTGGATTTGGTCCGGGCGCATGGCCCGCGGTCTTCTTTTCCCTGCTGGGACAAGCAACCGTCCTGCCAGCGGCCGAACTGGGCCGTTCCATGCTGGTGGTTGCGGTGATTACCGTGGGGATCCGCTCCATTCCCCGTGAATCCCGAAATCCCTGGCCGGCTGTGGTCCTGATCGTGGGCGCCTCCGTCCTGATTGTACAGACCGCTTTTATCGCCTTCGGTTCGGCTACACTCTACGACTATGTGGCGGTACTGTTTGAGGCGGTGCTGGCTTCCACCCTGGCCTATGTTTTTCTTAAGGTCTTTTCGGTGCGCAACCGTCCCCTGACGGCGGAAGAGGCTTTTTGCACCGTGGTTTTGCTGGCTGGCGTGCTGGCCGGGAGTGCCACTTTGGGTTACGAAATGGTCACTCTGAACGGAGTGCTGAGCAAGTCTGTGATCCTCGTCGCCGCCTTTGTCGGCGGGGCCGGGATGGGGGCTGCGGTCGGTGCCATTGTGGGGATCGTGCCGGGCATGGCCTATACCGTCGCCCCGGCGGTGGTCGGGGTGTATGCTTTTGCCGGATTGCTGGCCGGAATCGGAAAGCACTACGGCAAACTGGGTGTAGCCGGGGGGTTTGTGCTCGGCAGTATTGTGTTGGCGATCTATATGGATGACTTAGCCGGCCTAGCCGGAATCTTGGCCGAGTGCGGCATTGCAGTTGCGGTCTTACTCCTGCTGCCGGACAATTGGCGCAACCGTCTGGTGGCGGCCCTGCCGTCCGGAGTCACCAGTTCCTTCTCACCATCGGCAGGGGATCAGGTCGAGGAGATTGTGAAGAGCCGGATGCGCAGTTGGGCGAAAATGTTTGCCGAGCTCTCCCGCACTTTTAATCAAGTTTCACCCGTCGAAACTGAGGCTGGTCAAGGCAAGTCCTTTCAGGAACTACTGGACGAGGCCGGCAACCGGATCTGTAAGGAATGCCCGCTTTACCGCAGTTGCTGGGAGCGGGACTTCTACCGGACATACCAGCACCTCACCGATGCCCTGGAAACGATTGAGAGTACAGGTCGGGTACGGGCCGAAGATTTCCCGGAACACATCCGTAAGCGCTGCGTACGTCTGAAGGAGTTGGCCCTGGCCCTGACCTGCCTGTATGAGAACCACAAGATCAACCAGTACTGGTACAAGCGTCTGGTGGAGAGCCGGGAGGCTGTGTCGGAACAGTTGCGGGGCCTGTCCGGAATCATGCACAATCTGTCCGCGGAGTTGACGAATAGCGTCGAACACGCCGGGCGGATTGACGGGACGCTGCGCCGGAAACTGCGGCAGTTGGAAATACCAATCCACACCGTGGAGGCTACCCCGCGTGACGATGGCAAACTCGAGATTACCATCACCCGTCCCCCGTGTCGGGGGGACATGGCCTGCCGCTACATTGTCGCTCCGGTGGTTTCCAAAGTGGTGGGGCAGCCCTTTACTGTCTGCCAAACCACTTGTGTGCGTGAGGACGAGGCTCCGGAGTGTTCCTTCCGCTTGGTGCCGGCCGTCCGTTTTCAGGTGTCGGTAGGGGTTTCCAAGATGGGCAAGAGCGGCAACCAGGTGTCCGGTGACACTCATTCGTGTCTGGAAATGCGCGACGGGAAATTTGCAATGCTCCTCAGCGATGGCATGGGGGTCGGGGCCTCTGCGGCCTTGGAAAGCAGCACGACCGTTTCGCTGTTAGAGCACATGTTCGAGTCCGGGTTTGGGCAGGACATGGCTGTGAAGACCGTAAACTCCATCCTATTGCTGCGCGCTCCGGATGAGAGTTTTGCCACCGTGGACATCACTGTGATCGACCTTTACAGTGGACGCACGGAGTTCGTAAAGATTGGGTCAACGTCCGGTTATATCCTGAGCGGTTCTACCGTGCGCATGATCCAAAGCGCTTCCCTGCCGGTCGGGATTCTTCGGGATATAGAGGTCTCTTCGGTGGTTCGGAATTTGGTTGTGAATGACATTGTGGTGATGGTTACCGACGGCGTTATTGACGCCTTTGTGGATGAGGCCGACAAAGAGGCGTATTTTGCGGCCTTTCTGCGTGAACTCCCCCGAACCGATCCCCAGCAGATAGCCGACATGATTATGGAGTACGTGTTGGCGCAGAGCGGCGGGAAGTCCAATGACGACATCACCGTACTCATCGGCAAACTCGAACCCCTGGGGTCGGGGCTTTAATTCTTTTAATTTCTCCGCTAAGAACAACAAGCCCCGGGGTCGGGGCTTTAATTATTTTAAATTCTTTGATGCCAGCTCTTGCTCTACCGAGCGAATGGACGCTTCCCACTCCCCATGTTTTTCACGGAGTGCCTCTTTCACACTATTGGTTGCGATCGTAATGATGCCATTAGACTTGCCGAGGTAAGAAGCGACATCCACCATGCGGTGGCCGGCGAGATAGACCGAGTAGTACATAAATAATCGGCGAGTCCTAACGATTGCGCGCTCCTTGCTAGATCCGGTGATGGCCGACGGGGTAAGATCATTCACGGCGCAGACTGCCTCAAGTAGCTGGTCGAGTGTAGGTGATGCTTGGGTTTGAATTGGACTGACGGATCCGAATCTTAACGAGTCGGTATTGGCTCTTAAAGGTTTGTAGGGTAGTAGCACGTACCCATCAATATCTTGCCCACCGAATTCAGCCATTACCGATTTGACGAACGTGGTGTCGACCTTCCCGGCTCCGCGCCCATACATGTAGTGGCGGTGGCTGGACCACAGGTAGCCTGAGGGATCCGAGCAGAAACCGGCCTCCACCGGGTTCATGTGGATATACTTAACCAAAGATAAAAGGTATGCGTCATCCTCGACAAGAATGGCTTTGTATCGCCCCTGAAAAAGATGCCCGACCCTTTCGTGCTTCCTGTTGAAGGCTTGGGTGTAGGTTTGTTGCAAAACGTGCATTAACGAGGAGACCGGGATAGTATCTACCTGGAGCAACAAGTGGATGTGGTTTGGTAGAAGGGCGTGCGCATGAACGGTTACAGAACTTCTGGTGGCGTATTCGTCAAGAAGGTATAGATAAAGATAGTAGTCGGACTCCTGCAGGAAAATATCTTGCTTATTATTGCCTCGAGCAAGAACGTGGTAAAATGCCTCATCGACGTGTGTCCGTGGCAGTCGCGACACAAGAATCACCTCCAGATCTGCCATCAATGACCAATTCTCTAATAATAATTGTAATCCTTCAAACAGCCTAAATAAGTCTCGATCCTAGGCTAAGATTGGAGAAATTAAAAAAATTAAAGCCTCGACCCCATGTGGTAATCCTGGATGCAATGTAATAAACTTTAGCTGCAACCCCCCATATTGGAAAAGAAATTAAAAAAATTAAAGCCTCGACCCCTTTGGACCCCCTGGAGGTTGACTATGGAATTTCTGGATTTGGTTCGTCAAACGGTAAAACGGTACCGGATGTTTCGTGAGGGTGGCTCGGTTTTGGTGGCGGTTTCGGGTGGTCCTGATTCGACCGCTTTGTTGGATGTTCTGTTCCGGCTGGCACCGGAACTGCGGTTGTCCCTCACGGTCGCCCATCTGAACCACAAGTTCAGAGGACAGGAAGCCGACGACGATGCTCTGCACGTGCACAACATGGCGGCCCGGTACGGCCTCCCGTATGTGGGCGAAACAGAGGATGTACCGGCTTACCGCCAGGAACAAGGTCTTTCCGCTCAGGTTGCGGCACGTGACATCCGCTACCGGTTTCTTGAGGAGACCGCCCGCGAGATTGGGGCCCAAGCGGTGGCCCTCGGGCATAACGCGGACGACCAGGCCGAGACCATTATTCTCAACTTCCTGCGCGGAACCGGACTGGCGGGCTTAGGCGGCATTCCTCCGGTTCGGGATCGCTACGTTCGCCCGCTGATTGATATGAGAAGGGTGGATATCGAGGGCTACTGCCGGCGAGAGGGTCTGATCACCCGGCAGGACAGTTCCAACCTTAAGCCGGTATACACCCGGAATCGCCTGCGCCACCAGCTGATGCCTTTACTGGAGAAGGAGTATAACCCGGCCCTGGTGACGGTGTTGCTTAGGCTCGGAGAGATCGCTCGGTCGGAGAACCAGTATCTGGACGACGAGGCGGCGACCGCCCTGGATCTGGTTCGGGAACCTGTAAAAGCGGATGGGAGCATCGCTCTGAATCTAGATACACTTAGAGACGTGCCTCCGGTGATCTGCCGGCGGGTGCTCAGACAGACCTGGCAGCTTGTTGCCGGGCCGGTCGCCACCGACTACAGGCACATCGAGCGCCTGTACAGCCTGCTTCAAACTCCGTCCGGAGGGCAGCTGGTGGAACTTCCGGGCGGCATTACCGCAGAGAAGATGCACCGAACCCTCCGTTTCAGAACGGCGGTCGGCTCAACAGACAACGCCCCTTATTCTGTTAAATTGGAGATCCCCGGTGAGACCGTGGTTCCGAATTGCCCCTGGTCGATCCGGGCGGTGATCTGGGAGGGTGAGATTGACTTGGAGGACGTCCGCCGGAGCGAGGATCGTTCCAAGGTATATGTCGACTATGATTGCTTGGAATCGCCGCTTGAGCTTCGCAACCGCCGACAGGGGGACATCTTTGAACCGTTTGGGCTGGGCGGAACGGTGAAGCTTAAGAAATACTTTAACGACCTGGGTCTGGCCCGTGATCAGCGGGACGATGTGCCGCTGGTGGTTGACAGCCGGGGCCGGATTATCTGGGTGGTGGGCCTGCGACCCGCCGACTTCTGCCGGATTACCAGTCTGACCAGACGTGCCCTGTACCTCCAAGTCGTGGGACAGCCTCCAGAATGGGCCTGAGATGTCGCTCGTGGGGGGTTGGGTTGTTTGAATCCATTATTAAAGTATGATAAAATACCTCTGTTGTGGGCCAACTAGTTAATGTCCGGAGAGGAGTGGCCTGGTTGCACAAGATCGCAAAGAATCTGAGCATCTACCTGCTGATCGTGCTGGTGATCCTGGTGTTGCTCCGGTTTATGTCCCCGGACGGTGCCGATGTGGAGAACCTGAATTACTCGCAGTTCTTCTCAGCCGTCGAGCAGGGACAGGTACAGAGGGTTTTGGTTAAGACCGATAACGACACAAACCTGATCACGGGAAAATTCCGTGACGGACGTGATTTTCAGACTAAAGGTCCGGCCAATGATCCGGATCTGATTAAACTGCTGCGTGACCGGAAGATTCAGCACGAGCAGGAAGTCCCGCCGCGTCCGAGCTGGTTTGCGACGATGGCTTTTTCATTCCTGCCGATCTTGTTGATCGTGGGCCTGTTCTTCTTCCTGATGCAGCAGAGCCAGGGCGGCGGGAACCGGGTGATGTCGTTCGGCAAGAGCCGGGCCAAACTGCAAACCGACGACAGGCAGAAGGTCACTTTTGCTGATGTGGCGGGAATTGATGAGGTTAAGGAGGAAGTCGAGGAACTGGTTGACTTCCTGAAAGACCCGAGTAAGTTTAACGAAATCGGGGCACGCATCCCCAAGGGTGTGCTGCTGTTCGGTCCTCCCGGAACCGGTAAAACACTGTTGGCCCGTGCCGTGGCCGGAGAGGCCGAGGTGCCCTTTTACACCATCAGCGGCTCGGACTTCGTGGAGATGTTCGTCGGCGTGGGCGCATCCCGGGTTCGAGACCTGTTTGAGACCGCCAAGAAGAACGCCCCCTGCATCGTTTTCATCGACGAAATTGATGCGGTGGGCCGCCAACGCGGTGCCGGTTTGGGCGGTGGGCATGACGAGCGGGAACAGACCCTGAACCAGCTCCTGGTGGAGATGGACGGTTTTAGCCCGAATGAGGCGGTAATCATTATTGCCGCCACCAACAGACCGGACATCCTGGACCCGGCGCTCTTGCGCCCGGGCCGTTTTGACCGGCAGGTCATCGTCAGCTTGCCGGACATCAACGGACGTCGCCAGATTCTGGCGGTGCATTCGGCAAACAAGCCGTTGGATGACGATGTGGATCTGGACGTGTTAGCCCGCCGGACCCCGGGATTCTCCGGTGCCGATCTGGCTAACCTAGTTAACGAAGGAGCACTCCTGTCCGCCCGTTCCGATAAGAAACGCATCGGAATGAAGGATCTGGAGAATGCTATTGAACGGGTGATCGCCGGTCCGGAAAGGAAGTCTCGCGTGATCAGCGACTACGAAAAGAGGATGGTCAGCTATCACGAGGCCGGTCACGCTCTGGTCAGTTACTTCCTGCCGAACAGTGACTCGGTGCACAAGATTTCGATTATCCCGCGGGGACGGACAGGCGGTTACACGCTCCTGTTGCCTAAGGAAGAACGCTATTATATGACCAAGTCTCGGTTGCTGGACCAGATCACGATGCTCCTGGGTGGCCGGGTGGCCGAGGCGCTGGTGCTCAAGGAGATCAGTACAGGCGCTCAAAATGACCTGGAGCGGGCGACCGAAACCGCGCGGAAGATGATTATGGAATACGGTATGAGTGATGAACTAGGTCCGTTAACCTTGGGTCGTAAGCAGGAAGCCGTATTTCTAGGCCGTGACATTGCGCGCGACCGTAACTACTCGGAAGAAATCGCTTATGCGATTGACCGGGAAGTAAGGAAAATCGTAGACGAGAGCTATCACCGGGCCGAACAGATCCTGACCGATAATAAGGAAGGCCTGGAGCTGGTGGCCGAGACTCTGTTTGATCAGGAGACTATTGAAGGCAAGAAGTTTGAGGATCTGATGCGGCAGGCGACCGGTGAAGGTGAGGCCCCGGTGCCCGCGGATCAAGAATCCATAGAGGCCTGATCCAATCGGTTGCAGTTTCGCAAATGATATGCACTTAAAACGGGCGGGGGTAATTACCCCGCCCGTGGTGTAATATAAGGAGGTTCAAAATTTTGGAACGTACTTTTGCAATGGTTAAGCCCGACGGTGTCCAGCGTGGGCTGACTGGCCAAATTATCTCCCGGTTCGAAACCCGAGGATATAAGCTGGTCGGTCTGAAGCTGATGCAGATCAGCCGGGAGCTGGCCGAGACCCACTATAGCGAACACAAGGGCAAGGGCTTTTTTGAGCCGCTGGTTTCCTACATCATTTCCGGCCCCGTAGTGGCGATGGTGCTGGAAGGCAAGGATGTTATCCAGGGTGCCCGTGATATGATGGGCGCCACCAACCCGGCCAAGGCGGCTCCCGGTACGATCCGGGCCACCTATGGTATCGATGTGGGACGGAATATCATCCACGGTTCCGACTCCGTGGCTAGCGCCGAGCGGGAGATCGGCCTGTTCTTCGCTCCGGGAGAACTGACGGACTATAGTCGGGACGTTGATCGTTGGCTTTACGAGTAGTACCTTAACCCGCTGCTATGATCTTGACAGTGATTATTCATAGGAGGCAGTAGACATGGTTGTACCCAGCGACCTTGAGATCGCTCAAGCCCACCGGCTCACTCCCATCTTGGAGATCGCCCGGAACATCGGTTTGGAAGAAGAAGAAATCGAACTCTACGGGCGCTTCAAGGCCAAAATCGCGCTATCAGTCTTGGAACGGCTGCGAGATCGGCCGGAAGGTAAGCTGATCGATGTCACCGCGATCACGCCCACTCCCCTTGGTGAGGGAAAGACGCTTACCACTATCGGTTTGACGCAGGGTTTAGGTCGTCTCGGGAAGCAGGCCATTTGTACCATCCGGCAACCCTCGATGGGGCCGGTGTTCGGTATCAAGGGCGGTGCTGCTGGAGGCGGCTACAGCCAGGTGGTACCCATGGAGGATTTGAACCTGCATTTCACCGGTGACATCCACGCGGTCACCCTCGCCCACAACCTGCTTGCCGCGATGATCGATGCCTCCCTGCTGCACGGTAATCCGCACGATCTAGATCCACTTTCGATCAACTGGCCCCGCGTCATTGACGTTAACGATAGGGTTCTCCGGCAGATTGTAGTCGGGCTGGGCGGTCGCGCTAACGGCATTCCCCGGGAAACCCGCTTTGACGTGGCCGTTGCTTCTGAAGTGATGGCTGTGCTGGCCCTGACCAGTGGAATGACAGACCTGCGCCGCCGCCTGGGGCGGATGGTGGTAGGGTATAACGGCAAAGGTCGGCCGGTTACGGCGGAAGATATCCAGGGTGCCGGAGCCATGGCCGCGATACTGAAAGATGCCATCAAGCCCAACCTGATCCAGACTCTTGAAGGTCAACCGTGCATCGTGCACGCCGGGCCGTTTGCGAACATTGCGCACGGCCAGTCTTCTGTGCTGGCTGACCGGATGGCCTTAAAGCTGGCTGATTATGTAGTCACCGAAAGCGGATTCGGGGCCGACCTGGGAATGCAGAAATTTATGGACATCAAATGCCGGCAGGCAAATCTCCGTCCGAACTGTGTGGTGGTGACCTGCACGATCAGGGCTCTGAAGATGCACGGCGGCGTGGGCCACATTGCTCCCGGGCGTCCGCTCCCGGAGGAAATCCTCCGGGAAAACGTGACGGCTGTCGAGACAGGCTGCCGAAACCTGGCCCACATGATTAAGATCGCCCATTACTACGGAGTACCGGTTGTCGTGGCGATCAACCGATTCACCACCGATACCGACGCGGAAATCGAAACCGTACGCCGGATCGCGGTTCAGGCCGGTGCTCGTACGGCATATCCCAGTACTGCCCACGCGGACGGCGGAGCCGGAACGACGGATCTGGCGCGGGCTGTGGTGCAAGCCTGTGCTGAAGAAACCGATTTTCGCTTCCTGTATCCGGATGATCTGCGGATTCGGGAGAAAATTGAAATTATGACAACCCGGGTATATAATGCAAGTGCGGTGAGCTTTAGCCCCCTTGCGGAGAAGAAGATCGAACAGTTTGAGGCATTGGGATGGG
This sequence comes from Desulforudis sp., assembly GCA_019084485.1. GTDB lineage: Bacteria > Bacillota > Desulfotomaculia > Desulfotomaculales > Desulforudaceae > SURF-60. The sequence continues at coordinate 26,686 of JAHRFU010000001.1, forward strand.
GTCGGCTACCGATTTGTATGGCGAAGACCCATCTCTCCGTCTCGCACGACCCAACGCTGAAGAATGTACCTGACGGGTACGTCTTTCCGATCCGGGACATCCGACCGTCAATCGGTGCCGGCTTCCTATGTCCGCTGGCCGGGACAATGCTGACAATGCCGGGATTGCCGTCACGACCGGCGGACATAGGAAGCCGGCACCGATTGCCGGTCGGATGTCCCGGATCGGAAAGACGTACCCGTCAGGTACATTCTTCAGCGTTGGGTCGTGCGAG
>JAHRFU010000111.1 GCA_019084485.1 Desulforudis sp.
GACGGACCTTACCATTCTCCCGTACACTTTCCACGAGTTGCAGGTAGGTTCGCTTGGAGCCGTCCTTGTTGGTAAAGGTCTTCTTTCGTGCATACATAGCACGATAATTATACCACCAACACCAAGCATATACAAGGTAATTTCTAGGAGACCGTGGCACTACATTCTGAGCGATTTATAAAACGACCCCTTGATTCTACTGGGTTTGCGCCGACGAAAGGGCTAAAACCGGGGGTTTGCTGTCAAACTTGAGTGTTACGGGGGCGCCCAAGGTCAGGTCGATGGAGATTATCGAGGAACTGGAACCGGTCAGGCGTGGTGTGTACACCGGGGCTATAGGCTACCTGGGATTTGACGGCAATGCCGATTTGAGTATCGTGATCCGGAGTATGGTTTGCCATAAAGGTGAGGTACACTTCCACGTCGGGGGAGGCATAACCATCGATTCTGATCCGCAAGCCGAGTATCACGAAACACTCGACAAGGCGAGGGCTCTCTTACGGGCACTGGGAGTTTCGCGACTGGAGGTGGACGGGTGGAGACTTTAGCGTGCATCAACGGGGAGATATTGTCGGCGGCGGGAAAGCTCATGGATGCCGATAAAGAATTAGTATTCATCGGCGGGTTAAAGGCCAATACGCCTTATGCAAAGTTTAAGCAACAGTTTATGGAGTTAAACGGTATCACTTTGATGATAAGCGACGGTCAGGCAGCAAAATTTAGTTCCACACGTCTTAAGAAACACTACACACTTCTACACAGGCTGTTGGCCGGTTTTTTATTGTCCCCGGATTGGTATGCGGTTATCATAACTACCACAACTTCTGGCTGTTGGGCGTAGGCAAGGCGGGAGGGAAGCAAAATTGGGTAGTGAGCGCCATACTTCGGTTGATGAACATACTCGATCAATTCTCGTTCCCCACATCGGGCGGCAGGGTGCCTTTGTGGACGCTCTGCATGATGTGCAGCAGGCTTTCGGTTACCTGCCTGAGCAAGCGTTGCGGGTGTTGGCGGACGAGCTAAAGCTACCGCTGTCCCAGGTCTGGGGGGTTGCTTCCTTCTATGACCAATTTTACTCGGTGCCACGGGGTCGAAACATTGTCCGTGTCTGTACCGGAACGGCGTGCCAGGTTCGGGGATGTCAGGCTGTGTTGCAGCGGATGGAGAGCGTTATGGACCTTAAGAACGGTGAAACAAGCGCCGACCGGGCCTTTACCCTGGAAACCGTAAACTGCGTGGGCTGTTGCGGGCTGGCGCCGGTGGTCGTCATAAACAAGAAGGTGGTTCCAAACCGTGACGTGGAGCGGGTTATCAGAGACCTGTCGAAGGGGGACGAGGGTGATGAATAAACCGGCAAGTGCGGCGGATCTGGCCGCGCTGCGCGCTCGTCTGATGGCGGAGCGCCAACCCGGCTGCAAGACCGTTAAGGTATGTACCGGTTCCGCCTGTCGTTCGGCTGACGCGCTTGAGGTAGCACAAGCGTTGTCGCGGGAAGTCGCGCGGGCGGAACTCCCGGTAGCCGTCGAACATACCGGTTGCCAGGGCCTTTGTCAACTCGGCCCGCTGGTAACCGTGCAACCGGAAGGGACGTTTTATGGACACGTTGTACCCTTTGATGCGTCGAAGATCGTGGACCTTACCGTAAAGCGCGGCCAGTTTGTCAGCCACCTTGCATGCCCGCACCCTGAAACCGGGCGGCCGGTCCGATCCGCCGACGACCTGCCGTTTTACAGCAGCCAAACGCGGTTGGTGCTTCGCTATTGCGGCATGATCGACCCAATGCGGATTGAGGACTACATTGAGGCAGGAGGCTACGAGGCGCTGGCCCGGGTGTTGCAGGAAATGTCGCCCGAGGACGTTATTGCAGGCGTTAAACGGTCCAGGCTGCGTGGACGTGGCGGCGCCGGCTTTCCGACAGGACAGAAATGGGAAGGAGCGCGAAAGGCCAAGGGTAGGCGCAAATTCGTCATCTGCAACGCCGACGAGGGCGACCCCGGCGCCTTTATGGACCGCGCCCTGCTGGAAGGGGATCCGCACGCCGTCCTGGAGGGGATGATCATCTGCGCGTACGCGGTGGGCAACTGCCGCGAGGGCTTTGTATACGTCCGCGAGGAGTACCCTTTGGCGGTCCAAACCGTCGGCACGGCGATCGAACAGGCTCGTGCAATGGGGCTGCTCGGCGAGAATATCCTCGGCAGCGGCCTGGATTTTGATATCGAAATCCGGCGCGGCGCGGGAGCTTTTATTTGCGGGGAATCGACGGCGTTGATGTTTTCTATCGAAGGAAAACGCGGTATGCCCCGTGTTACACCGCCCCGCTCCGTCGAGTCGGGATTATGGGGTTGTCCTACCTGCTTAAACAACGTAGAGACCTTCGCCAACATCCCCTTAATCATCAACCGGGGCGCCGACTGGTACGTAACGCACGGCACCAGCGGGTCCAAGGGCACAAAAGTCTTTGCCCTTTCAGGCAAGGTGAGGTATACCGGCCTGATTGAGGTGTCGATGGGGATCAGCACCCGTCAGGTGGTATTCGATATCGGCGGAGGGATCGAAGGAGGAAAACGGTTCAAGGCGGCTCAGATCGGGGGTCCCGGCGGCGGGTGCGTACCGGAGGAACACCTCGACCTGCCGATTGATTTTGAATCGTTGGACGCTATCGGATCGGCCATGGGCTCAGGCGCTTTGGTTGTTGTGGATGAGACTATCTGCATGGTGGATTTCGCCCGTTACTTTTTACAGTTTACCCAGCAGGAATCGTGCGGGCAATGCCCGCCGTGCCGCATCGGGACCTACCAGATGCTGCGTATTCTGGAGCGCATCGTGGAAGGCAAGGGGAATGAAGGAGACCTTGAGCGGCTTGAAGATCTGGGCCGTCTCATCAGCGAGACATCCCTCTGCGGACTCGGTAAGGTCGCTCCCCGGCCCGTGCTCTCCACGCTCCGGTTCTTCCGAAGCGAGTACATGTCCCACATTTTTGAAAAGCGCTGTCCGACAGGGAGTTGTTCGGCGTTGAAACGTCTCGTGATCGGGCCCGATTGTAGCCAGTGCGGTCTTTGCGCGGAGGTGTGCCCACAACACGCTGTTATCGAGAAACAGGATGGCTTCACCATCGACCAGGTGATCTGCGACAACTGCGCGGCGTGTGTAACGGCTTGCCCGATGGAATGCATCTTAGAAGATACCGGGGAGGGAGAACCGAATGAAAGAAACAGCGCCGATCACCCTGACCATTGACGGCCGGGAAATCACGGTAGCGCCGGGAACGACGATTATTGAGGCCGCGGCCGCGGTTGGAATCGACATCCCCCACCTTTGCTACTGCCCGGGACTAAAAAGCACAGGATCCTGTCGCCTGTGTATCGTTGAAATCGAGGGGCTTCGCAGCCCGGTTGTCGCCTGCAAGCGAAAAGCCACGCCGGGAATTGTCGTGCATACAGACAGTCCGACAATCCGGGAGGCACGCCGTTTTGTGGTGGAACTCCTGCTGTCCCGGCACCCAAGGGAATGTCTTGTTTGCGACAAGAGCGGCACGTGCCGGTTGCAAAGGTATGCCTATGAATTGGGGGCGCGGGCCGACCACTTTCTTGTCGAATATCCGAACCATCCTGTTGACGACGGCAACCCGTTTATCCTGCGCGACCCTAATTACTGCGTTTTGTGCGGCCGCTGCGTCCGGATCTGCCATCTGCAGGGTGCCGGTATCCTTGACTTTATCGACCGCGGCCTGAAGACAAAGGTAGGGACGCCGTGGGACCGCCCGCTGGATCAATCGGGTTGCGACTTTTGCGGCAGTTGCGTTGAAGTCTGCCCCACGGCAGCCTTGATAGAGCGGCAGCAGCGCGGTCGGGGCAGGGAATGGGAACTGCGCCGTTCCACGTCCGTCTGCGGTTACTGCGGCGCCGCCTGCGCCGTTGATATGCACCTGAAAGGCGACGAGATCGTACGGACCAGCACCCCTCAACAGGTGGGTTACTTGTGTGCGCGGGGCCGGTTCGGATGGGCGCATCTGTCTCATCCGGAGCGGTTGACCATGCCGCTGGTAAGGGAGAACGGAACGTTGGTGACGGCCGATTGGGCCGAGGCCCTGGACGCCGCGGCCAACGGGCTTACCGCGGTACGGGGACAATGGGGACCGGGTTCTGTCGGTGGGATCATCGGAACCGGCGTATCCAATGAGGTTGCGCACGCGTTTCAACGTCTGATGCGCGCGGGGTTAGGCACCGATAATCTGGATACTTCCCTTGGTTTCAAGGGATTGGATGTGCTACGGGACATACATGAGATTTATAGCGGAAAGCGGGCTACCTTGGAAGACATCGCCGGCGCCGATGTGTTGCTCGTGATCGGGGACGCGGCCCGGCGCTCGCCGGCAATCTGGCCAAAGGTTAAGCAGGCGCTCGCCAGTGGCGCAAGCCTGATTTATGTGGGCTTCTATCACGGTCGGTTGGCCAAGGCGGCATCTGTATGGCTGCGATCTCGTCCGGAAGCGGCGGAAGCGGTGCTGCATCACATGGCGGCCACGCTCCTGCGGCTTGATGTTGAGGGTGGCAGGCTACCCGGCCGGCGTTATGGAGATTTCCGCAACTATAGAACAGCCCTCCAAAGAGCCTTGACAAAGCCTGTTCCGGATCCTGAGGGGCCGGATGAAAGCGACCTTATTGCCGCCTGTACCTTTTTTGGCGACTTGAGCCGTAAAGCGGTGGTGATCTTTGCCGCGGACGGAATAACCCGCGGTACGGCCAGCGCTGCTGTCAACCTCGCGTATCTTACCGGAAGAACCGAACGGGCGGTTTATCCTGCGGTTTCGGCAGCCAACGCGGCCGGGATTCTGACCGTATTGGGCAACGGCAAAGCACCCGCCGAATCTGGCTCTCGCGGAACGCCGCTGTTTGCCGGCAAAACCCTCGTACGGGGTCTTTACGTACTGGCGGAGGATCCCCTGTCCGCCTTCCCGGACTCGGAACGGTGGCGGGAGATGATGGGAAAACTGGACTTCCTCGTTGTTCAAGATATGTTCCTGACCCCGACCGCGGCGCTTGCTGACGTGGTCCTACCCGCTTCCAGCCATGTGGAAGAAGGCGGTAGTTTTATCAGCGCGGCAGGCCAGCTGGTACGCTTTGATCGGGTAATACCACCCGTGGGAATGGGTAATCCGGAGATCCTGGCGCAAATCGGCGCTCGCCTGGGGATCCCGCGGCTCCGCGACGTTAACGATCCGACGGCGGAGATCGAGCGCCTCGCGTCCAATTGTACGGCGCCGGATTCCAAGCCGGCACTGTTCGCGCCGTCCGTCAGCCATTTCGTCGTGGAGGATACTCCCGGAATATCGCTTGTGGGGTATGCCTCCTGCTTCTATCCCGTCCATGATGCCAAGCTGCGGCGTAGCGGTTTCGCAGAGTTGGAACCGTATGACGGGGACGGCATTGCCTTATCGCCAGAAGATGCGGAGGCATTGGGGATTGTGGAGGGAGTGGAGGTTGTAGCTCTGTCGCCTCACAGTCAGGCCTCTGCCAGGGTGAAGATTGACAACGGACTGTTGCCCGGCGTCGCGCTTGTTTCTCCGGACGCCCCGGTGGCGTTAGCCTTACTCGGCGGTTCTTGGCCTCTGGGTCCGGTGCCAATCCGGTTAAGCGTTGCAACGACTTGAGGAAGGGGATGAAAAACGGTGAAAAGGGAGGACCAGTTTACCGACTGCCAGGCAAGCCGGCAAATGATCGCCAAGGCGTCCCGTGACGGTACCGTTACTATGTTTGACCAGATCCGGGAACGTAAGGTTTGCAAATTTGGCGCGGACGGCAGTTGCTGCCGGATCTGCTATATGGGCCCCTGCCATGTCAGGGAAGGAGGTCCCGGGGCCGACACGGGCGTTTGTGGAGCGACCCCCGCCACCATCACGGCACGAAACTTTGGCCGGATGATTGCCGCTGGAACGGCCGCTCACAGTGACCATGCCCGGGAGATCGTGTTGACTTTTCTTAAGATACTCGACGGTGAAGCGACCGGTTACACTATACGTGACCCGGCAAAACTCCGGGAACTTGCGGATGTTCTCGGTATTTCCTCGAATGGTGATACCAAAGAACTGGCACGCAAGGTGGCGGAATCTCTGCTTGCCGAATTCGGCAAGCAGGAAGGGGAATTGATTTTCCCAAGCCGGGCTCCCGCCAAGCGGCTGGAGATCTGGCGCCGTCTCGGGGTTGTCCCCCGCGGCATTGATCGGGAGGTCGTGGAGATGCTCCATCGTACCAGTGTGGGTGTAGATCAGGATTTTGAGCACTTAATGCTTCAGGGGATGAGGGTTGCGCTGGCCGACGGCTGGGGCGGCTCGATGATCGCGACCGAACTACAGGACGTCCTTTTCGGAACACCTTACCCTTTGCGTGGCAAAGTCAACCTTGGTGTTCTACGGGAGGATCACGTCAATATCGTGGTTCATGGGCATGAGCCGCTGCTGCCTATGGTTATCGTGGACATGGCCCGGGACGAAGAACTCCTGTCCAGGACGCGAAGTGTCGGAGCAAAGGGGATCAACATCGCCGGTATTTGTTGTACCGCCAACGAACTCCTGCTCCGTAAGGGCATTCCGGTGGCGGGAAGCGTCCTCCAGCAAGAACTGGCCATCGTTACCGGCGCCGTTGACCTCATGATGGTCGACGTCCAGTGTGCAATGCAGGGTTTGGCCAATGTTGCAGCCTGTTACCACACGGAGCTTGTCACCACTTCGTCGCGGGCGCGCATCCGGGGGGTCACCCACGTGGAGTTTCATCCGGAGCATGCCGAGGAGACGGCGCGAGAACTTATTCTCAGGGCGATCAATAACTATTCTCGGCGTGGTATTGTGGAGATTCCGCGGGAGGAAATGGATATGGTGGCGGGGTTTTCCCACGAGTCCATTCGTTACATGCTTGGCGGGAGATTCCGTACCGGCTACGGCCCGCTTAACGAAAACATCATCAACGGCCGTATCCGGGGGATTGCGGCCATGGTGGGCTGTTCCAACCCGCGGGTACGTGATGGGTACCTGCATACCACCGTGGTGAGGGAGCTGATCGCCAATAACGTGCTGGTGTTGACCAGCGGTTGTGCGGCTATCAGTTGCGCCAAGGAAGGACTGCTGGTGCCCGAGGCCTCCGAGCTGGCGGGTTCAGGACTGCGGGAGGTTTGTGAAGCGGTAGGCATGCCGCCGGTGTTGCACTGCGGTTCCTGCGTCGATAACAGCCGCCTGCTGGTGGTGGCGACCGAAATGGTGCGCCAGGGCGGGCTTGGCGACGATTTGGCCAACCTGCCTCTTGTCGGGTGCGCTCCTGAGTGGATGAGCGAAAAGGCGATAGCCATCGGCCAGTATTTCGTTTCCAGCGGTGCTACCGTCGGCTTTGGTGTCAGGTTCCCGACCCTTGGCAGCGAAGAGTTTTCCAGTTTCCTTTTTGAGGGTATCAGTGCGCTCACCGGGGGTAAGTGGTTCTTCGAGCCCGATCCAATGGCGATGGCGCGCCGGTTGATCGAGTACATCGATGCGGCACGGCGGGCGCTTGGGATCGAGCAGGCAAGGGAAAGAGTTTTGTTTGATATGGAGATGCGGCGGCAAATCGCAACCGGTTAGCCGGTCGAAGCGCCGGATAGGGAACAAACAATTCTGTAGCGAGGAGGTTCAAAATGGCGGCACACATCTTGGATGGGAAGGCGATAGCAACTCAAATACGATCGGAACTGGTTCGGGAAGCAGGGTCTTTCGCCGCGCAGCGGGGGGCGCCGCCGGGGCTGGCGGTGGTGCTGGTCGGGGACAATCCGGCGTCACAGACATATGTGCGCAACAAGGAGCACGCCTGCCAGGAGGTGGGTATCCGGTCAACGGTACACCGTCTGCCCGCTGACACCCAAATGGATGATCTGCTTCGGCTTCTTGATCAGCTTAACGGAGACGAAGGCATTCACGGCGTTCTTGTCCAACTGCCCCTTCCGGACCACCTGGACGCCAGAGCGGTAACGCGGGCTATTAGACCGGAAAAAGACGTAGACGGTTTTCATCCCCTGAACGTCGGAAAGCTGCAGATCGGCGAGCCCTGTCTGACGCCGTGCACGCCATCCGGGGTTATCGCCATCCTCGAACGGTCGGGTATCGATATCGCCGGGCGGCATGCCGTTGTGATCGGCCGCAGCAACATCGTAGGCAAACCTACCGCCTTGTTGTTGTTGCAGCGTCACGCCACCGTAACCATTTGTCATTCCCGTACCGCGGATCCTTCATCCGTGACCCGGCAGGCGGATATTCTCGTGGTGGCCGTTGGTCGTCCGGGGATGATCACCGGCGAGATGGTTAAGGAGGGGGCGGTGGTGGTGGATGTGGGAATCAACCGTGTGGACGGACGCCTAGTGGGAGACGTCGACTGGGATAGCGTCGCCCCGCGTGCCGCGGCCATCACTCCCGTTCCCGGTGGAGTCGGCCCGATGACCGTAACCATGCTCCTGGCCAACACCATTCTCGCAGCGAAATCGCAGGTAGCCGCATCAACCGGCATATTGGCGACCTGAATGGCGGCTGGTCACGGGCGGAATGATTTTTTGTTTCCTCAACAGGCGTAACTGTATTTCAGCTTATCAGACCGGCGATTAACGGCTAAGTTGTTGGTCCTTACACGTATTAAGGGTATGCTCACACCAATAACTGTTACTTCTAGTGATTTACACACTATCGAAAGAGGGATGACCTTGTCCAGGATAATTGCCACGGCGGCTATTCGGGGAGCGCACAGCATTATACGTCGGGCCGAAGAAAAGCTGAAAAGCGCCATGGAGATCCTGGGTGCGACTCACCCCGTGGAACTGCCCAATACCGGGTACTACCTTCCGGTCATTTATGGCATTACCGGGCGGAAAGTGACCCGGCTTTCCGAGATAGGGCCGGTCCTGGCCCTGGCGAAAGAACTTCTTCCCCCGTTGCCGGCGGAAGCCCGCTGGACCCCATACCTTGGACCCATGCTTGACGCCGGGATGGCCACGCTGTTTGCGGAGGAAATCATCGAGGCTCTCAGGTATGTAACCGGGCCCTCCCCGGTCGAGGGTATCTGGCTGGGTGCGGCCGACGACGTAATCCTGAGGGAACGCGGGATCGAGTTCGTGGACGGACGGGCACCGGGGTTTGCCGCCGTGGTGGGTTCCGCCCCGGATGTCCCTACAGCGGTAAAACTAGCCCGCGAAATGCAGCAGAAAAGCCTTTACGTTTTCATGGCGGGGCGAGCCGACGGAACCAGTTTCGCGGAGCAACTGGCCGGCGCCGACGTCCAACTTGGTTGGCCGACGCGCCTGGTTCCCTTCGGGGAAGAAGTTTGCGCCCACATTTACTCCCTCGGATTCGCCACGCGGGTGGCCCTGTCCTTCGGTGGCGTAACGCCGGGCGACTACCGCCGGGTGCTGTCTTATAACAAAACCCGGGTCTTTGCTTTTCTTCTGGCCCTGGGTCCGGTGACCGACGAATGGTATGCCAATGCGGCGGGAGCGATAAACTTCGGTTTTCCGGTTGTTGCCGACACCGACATCCCCGAAATCCTGCCCTACGGTATTTGCACCTATGAACATGTCGTGGCCCGTGTGCCACATGATCGTATTGTGGCCAGGGCGGTGGAGGTGCGGGGACTCAAAGTGCCGGTAGCCGATGTGGAAGTGCCCGTGGCCTTTGGTCCGGCCTTCGAGGGAGAAATCATCCGGCGGAATGAGACCTTTGTGGAGATCGGTGCCGGCCGATCCACGGCTTTTGAACTGCTCGTGACACGGCCGATGGGCGAGGTGGAGGACGGCCATGTCCAGGTCATCGGGCCCGACCTCGACGATCTGAAAGAGGGCGATACTCTTCCCCTGGGTCTGGTCATTGAAGTGGCCGGGCGAAAGATGAAAGAGGAGTTTGAACCGGTTATTGAGAGGCGTTTGCATTATTTCGTCAACTACCTGGAAGGCGTGGTCCACATCGGCCAACGCGACATCGTCAGAATCAGGGTGTCCAAGAAGGCGTTCGCCGCCGGCCTGCGCCTGCAACATATCGGGGCGGTGGTGGCCAACAGGGTCAAGGCGGAGTTCGGTTCGCTCGTCGACAAAGTACGGGTCACGCTCTACACCACGCCCGAGGGGGCGCTCGCGGAGCAGGAAAAGGCTCGGGCCGTCTACCGGCGGCGTGATGAGCGCCTCGATGCGCTAACCGATGAGGCGGTCGACGTCTTCTACACCTGCAGCCTCTGTCAATCGTTCGCCCCGTCTCATATCTGCATTATAACGCCTGAACGTTTGGGGCTCTGCGGGGCGGTGAACTGGCTCGACGCCCGGGCGTCATGTGAACTCAAGCAGACCGGGCCCAATCAGCCTGTCGCCATCGGAACGTGCATCGACGAGACGCGGGGGCAGTACAGCGGCGTCAACGCCGCCATGCAGCGCTACACCCAGGGCAAGATCACGTCCCTGAGCCTTTATTCGATGATGGAGGACCCGATGACTTCGTGCGGATGCTTTGAAGCTATCGGTGCCGTTCTGCCGGAGGCCAACGGGATCTTTATCGTTAACCGTGAGTACACGGGGGATACACCTCTGGGGATGCGGTTTTCTACCCTGGCCGGCATGGTTGGCGGCGGAGAACAGATTCCCGGCTTTATGGGGCTGGCAAGGGCATATGTCATCAGCCGCAGGTTTATTCAGGCCGACGACGGTCTGGCGCGAGTGGTTTGGATGCCGCGCCAGCTCAAGGAGTTCCTCCGGGAGGGCCTCATCCGCCGGGGGGCGGAAATCGGCGTTCCCGATCTCATCGATCGCATCGCCGATGAAACGGTGGGCACTTCGGTGGACGAGATTCTACCCTTCCTGAAAGAGACACAACATCCCGCCCTGAGCATGGAACCAATTATGTAGGCACCAAGGAGTGGCGTACGATGGCGTTAACCGGACTCCAGATTTTCAAGCTATTACCGAAAACAAACTGCCGGGAATGCGGGTTTGCAACGTGTCTGGCTTTTGCGATGGCCCTCGCGGTCGGCAAGACTTCTCTGGACGACTGCCCGCAGGCGTCGGATGAGGCCCGTGAGACCTTGGGCGCGGCCGCTGAACCCCCGATCCGCCTGGTGACGGTGGGCCAAGGTGAGTATGCCGTCGAGCTGGGGGGCGAACTTGTCCTCTTTCGCCATGAAAAGACATTTTACCATCCGACGGCGGTGGCCATCGAGGTCCGGGATGATTTGCCCGAGGCCGAACTGACGGAACGGTTGCACGCCGTTCAGGCCCTTTCATTCGAGCGGGTGGGGATCACCATGCGCATTAACTCGATCGCGATTCGCCAAACCGGTTCGGATTCAGCTTCTTTTGTGAAGACGGTGGAACTGGTCCAGGCGAACAGCCCGCTGCCGTTGACCCTGGTGACCCAAGATCCCGGGGCGATGCGCGCGGCCCTTGCCATTGTGGGTTCAAAGCGTCCCCTTCTCTGGGGTGCTGCCGAGGCGAACTGGCGGGAGATGACAGCTCTGGCCAAGGAGTACGGCTGCCCGCTGGTCGTCACGGCGGGGGATCTCGCCGGCTTGTCCTCGCTCAGCGAACAGGTGACTGGCAACGGCTATAAGGACATTGTATTGCACGTGCCTGCGAAAGCTGCGGGAGATGTCCTGCGCGCGGCAACCGCAATAAGACGGATGGCTATTAAAAAGCGGTTCCGTCCCTTTGGGTTTCCCGTTCTCGCTTCGGTTGGCGATAACCGGGACGCATACCTCGCCGCCCTAACGGCTGCAACGTGCATTGCCAAGTACGCGAGCATGATTGTGCTGGATACCGTTGATCCGGCAGTCGTTCTGCCGTTGTTAACCCTCCGCCAGGACATCTACACCGATCCGCAAAAGCCGATCCAGGTCCAGGCAGCCTGCTACACTATCGGCAATCCCGGTCCGGACGCCCCGGTCCTGGTAACCACCAACTTTTCGCTTACCTATTTCTCGGTGGGCAACGAGATCGAATCGAGCAGGGTGGGTGCCTACCTTGTGACAGTTGACACCGACGGTACCTCCGTCCTTACGGCCTGGGCCTCCGGCAAGTTTGGCCCCGAACAGATAGCCGAGGCGCTCGAGAAGACGGCCGTCGGGGAAAAGGTGAAACACCGGAAGGTAGTCATTCCGGGCTACGTGGCGGTGCTAAGCGGGCGGCTGGCAGAGCTTTCGGGCTGGGATGTCCTGGTAGGACCGCGTGAAGCGGCGGCGCTACCAGGTTTCCTGCGATCTTATACTGCCAACTAAATGGCAGATGCTGGATGGCAGTTTTTTCAGGGTTTACTAAGGCCAGATGACACGGTTTCTCAGCGATTATTAATGGGCTACAGGCTAATCTGAGGGGGGTGATGAGGTGGGATTTAGAATCGCGGTAGCGGGTAAGGGTGGATCAGGCAAGACGACGGTCGCCACGCTTGTCATTCGTTACCTTATCCGTCGCGGTCTGGGGCCGGTCCTGGCAGTGGATGCCGATCCGAACGCCAACCTCGGTGAAGCGCTGGGGGTAGCCCCATGCGCGGACCTGATGGAAATCCTGCATCAGATTATCGGCCCTTCCCAAGGATCGGGAGGGATTGATAAGGTTTCCTACCTGGACTTCCGTGTACGGGAGGCGTTGATGGATGCCGACGGCGCCGAGGTGGATCTTGTTGCTATGGGGCGTCCGGAGGGTTCCGGCTGCTACTGTTATGCCAACGCCATGCTGCGCGGGGTCATGGAGAGGCTGGATAAGAATTACGGTTACACTGTTTTGGATAATGAGGCCGGTCTCGAACATCTGAGCCGGCGGACGACCGATCTTGTTGACCTGCTCATCGTTGTCAGCGACAACAGCGTGCGGGGGGTGCGTTCCGCCGGACGGGTGGTGCGGGTGGCAGCGGAACTCGGGTTACGGATCAAGCGCCAATGCCTCCTTGTTTGCAAGGCGCAGAACAAGCTCAGTGCGGCTTTACGTGAGGAAATCGCCGCCACCAACCTTGATTATGTGCGGGTGTTGCCATATGACGCTCTTATTGCCGAGCATGACGCCAGCGGCAAACCGCTTTTGCATATTCCCGCAAACGCGCCGGTAGTACGCTGCTTCGAGCCCGTGATGGATCAGTTGCTTCAGCAAAGCACGGATTTACAGAAGGAGGGAGAATTGCCGTGTCCTTTGAGCTTCACCGCGAAAAGTTTCCGTGCAGGATCAGTGAGGTAGAAATCGGGGCCGGCGTTGCGGGGAACGGGCAGCGATTCCTTCAGGTGGGCGGGGCGTCCACCCTGCCGTTTCTAAGTTTTGACGGGCCGTCCGGGCATCTGCCTGTGATAGGTATGGAAGTGTGGGACGTAGTCCCGGAACTCTGGCCGGCGCCCTTGGAAAACATTTTCGGCCCGGTGGCGGGCGATCCGGTGGAGTGGGCACGTCACTGCGCCCAGGAGTGGGGAGCGGAGTTCATCTGCCTGCGGCTGCGCGGTGCCGACCCCGAACTCAATGACGCTTCTCCGGAAGCCTGTGCGACGCTGGCCCGGGATGTCCTCGATGCGACAGGCGTACCGCTGGTTGTGTTGGGGTGCGGCAACGACGCCAAGGATAACGTCGTCCTGCAGAAGGTCAGCGAAACCTGTGCCGGCCGGCGGTGCCTGATCGGGCCCGTCACCAGCGATAACTACCGCACGATCGCAGCGGCCGCCATGGTCAACGGACATCTGGTTATTGCCCAGAGTCCGGTAGACGTCAATATGCAAAAACAAATCTGCGTTTTGCTTAATGATTTAGGAGTACCGCAAACGCAGATTGTCATGGACCCGACAACCGGAGGGCTGGGTTACGGCCTTGAATACACCTATTCCGTGATGGAACGGGTGCGCCTGGCGGCGCTCCAGGGAGAATCAAGCCTGGCGTTACCGATGATTGTCTTTTGCGGTTTTGAGGCCTGGCGGGCTAAAGAAGCCAAGACCGGTCCGACCGACGGGGTCGTGCAGGGTGTGGCTTGGGAGGCTCTTACGGCCGGGACCCTTCTCCAAGCGGGGGCGGATATGGTGGTGATGCTTCATCCTGAAGCAACCCGTGTGGTAAGGGAGCACGTTAAGGCGTTAGCAGGGGGAGAGATGACTTTATGATTTTGATCGGGGAACGAATCAACGGGCTTTTCCGCGATGTGGCCGAGGCTATTCAGGCGAAGAATCCTGAACCAATCCAGCGGCTTGCCGTGACCCAGACCGAAGCAGGCGCGACCTATCTCGACATAAACACCGGACCGGCCGTGGCTGACCCTGCAGCTGTAATGCCGTGGTTGGTAAAAACGGTGGAAGAAGTCGTAGATACCCCCCTGTGTATAGACGCGGCCAAGCTCCCGGCGATCGAGGCCGGGCTTAAGGCAGTCACCAAGAGCCGGCCTATTATCAATTCAACGATAGCCGAGCGCGAACAGCTGGAGAAATACCTTACGATGGCCAGGGACTACGGGGCATACCTGATTGCGCTAACCATGAACCGGCGAGGCGTATCAAGGGACGCGGCCGACCGTCTGGCGATGGCCATGGAAATTGTAGTAACAGCCGACGAACTGGGTTTTCCCGTAAGTGATCTGTTTATTGACCCTTTGGTACTTCCCGTAAATGTTGGTCAGGAGCATGCCGTGGAGGTTCTCGAGACCATACGGCAAATCAAAACGCTGGCTGATCCACCCCCGCGGACGGTGGTCGGTTTAAGCAACGTCTCGCAAGGCTGTCCCCACCGCTTGCTGCTTAACCGGACTTTTGTGAGCATGGCCATGGGCTCCGGGCTTGACGCCGCCATTGCAGACGTGTTTGACACCCAGTTGGTAGAAACGGTTGCCGCCGGGCGTGTCCTACTTAACAAGGAGATATACAGCGACGCCTTTCTCCAGAGTGTCAAAAAAAGGTCCCCTAAGTAAACCTAGGTGGAGGGGGGTTGGAAGTTGAGTTTTGAACCAAAGATTCTTGCCTTTTGCTGTCACCACTGCGCCTACGGCGCGGCGGACCTCAGCGGCGTACTCCGCCTCCAGTACCCGGTTAATATCCAGATTATCAGGGTGCCTTGTTCGGGCCGCGTCAGTGGAGAACATGTCTTAGACGCTTTTGTCAAGGGCGCGGACGGGGTTTGTGTGGCCGGGTGCCTTAAAGGCAACTGTCATTACCAGAGCGGAAACCTGCGAGCGGGAAAAAGGGTCGAGATTCTGAAAAACCGCCTGGCGGACATTGGTATCGAGCCTGAACGGCTGCACATGTTTTACGTTTCGGCAAGCATGGGGGCACTCTTTGCCCGCTTTATGGCGGAACTGGTGGAGACCATCCGCGATCTTGGCCCGGCGTTTAGCGGTCAAGAGCGGGAGGGAGGGGAACAGCTTGATTCTCGCACGTCCTAAGACCGTTTCGTCAATTCTGGCACTGGTTGGGGGAATGAAGTCACTGGTGGTGGCAGGGTGTCAGGAGTGTGTGACGGTATGTCAATCGGGGGGGCGAAAAGAGGTTTCCTGTGTCGCGCAGCTTCTTGAGATTGCCGGCAAGAAGAGGGGCTTTCCGTTTGAAATCGCTCAGGTTACCGTTTTCAGGCAATGTGACAACGAATACCTTGTGCCGCTGGATGTTTTGATGGAGAAGGCAGATGCGTGCATCTCTCTGGGTTGTGGGGTTGGAGTGCAGTTTATCGCGGAAAGATACCCGACCGTGATGGTCATTCCTGGGGTTGACACCGTTGGCGGAGGGGGCACGGTGATGTCTGGAGTATGGGAGGAACGCTGCGCCATGTGCGGAGAGTGCATCCTCGCGGAGACCACCGGCATCTGTCCCGTGACCCGTTGTGCTAAGGGACTCTTAAACGGCCCGTGCGGCGGGTCCGTCGACGGCAGGTGCGAAGCCGGCACTGACCTGCCTTGCGCCTGGGAGATGATTTACCATCGCCTGAAGAAGCAGGGGCGTCTCGATAGCCTAACGAGGATAAGGCCCCCGAAGAACTGGGCTCATTCCGGTTCAGGAGTAATGCGCAAGGTGATTAGGGAGGAAGTAATGCCATGTCTATCGGTCCTGCCGCTAAAGTGATTGAGGCCCGCACCGGAAGCAGGCTGGAGAAGGTCCTTAGGGCGGGTCACTTTGCAGTGACTGCCGAGATCGGGCCGCCCAAGGGTGCTGACGGGCGCAGGATCCAACAGCTGGCTGCTTTGGTGAAGGACTATTCCGACGCGCAGAACCTTACCGACAACCAGACGGCGGTCGTGCGACTTTGCAGCCTTGCGGCGGCGGTACACGTTTTGAACAACGGCGGGGAACCGGTACTACAGATGACCACGCGGGACCGCAACAGGATTGCCTTACAGTCTGACCTCCTTGGAGCGGCAAGCCTGGGCGTTCGCAATGTATTATGCTTAAGCGGTGACCACCAGCGCTTTGGCAACCATCCGGAAGCCAAAGGTGTCTTTGATATTGATTCCGTGCAATTGACCGCAACAGTGAGGCAAATGCGGGAAGAGCGGCTGTTTATATGCGGTGAAGAAATAAAGGCACCCCCGCGGGTTTTCGTGGGGGCCGTGGAAAACCCCTTCGCCGGCCCCGTTGAACTGCGCGTGCTCCGCCTGGGCAAAAAGGTGATGGCTGGCGCCGAATTCATTCAAACGCAGGTTGTTTATGATGTTGAAGGCTTTACGCGTTGGATGGAGGCTGTATGCGCTGCGGGTTGGCATAAGAAGACCTTCATCCTGGCCGGGGTTACCCCGCCGAAGTCGGCCGGCGCTTTGCGCTACATGAGCCGGATTCCGGGGATGAAAGTGCCGGAGGAACTGATCCGCCGTATGGAGAAGGCCTCTGACAAACTCCGGGAAGGTCAGCGCATCGCTTTGGAAATCATCAATCACGTCCGGGCCATAGCAGGAGTCAGCGGCGTACACATTATGGCTATTAACTGGGAAGAAGCCGTGCCGGAGATTGTTAGCATGGCAGGGCTTTATCCCCGGCCATAGCTCGGTTAATCCTATTTACAGTTTTACAGTAGGGGGGAGAGAAAGACTATGTTACCGGACATCGAAATCGCCTGCAGCGCCAAGCTAAAGCCGATAGTGGATGTGGCTGCCGATCTGGGTCTTGGAATGGACGACATCGAGCTATACGGAAAGTATAAGGCCAAGGTAAGTATGGATGTTTGCCGACGAGTGAAAGATGCCCCGCGGGGGAAGTTGATCTTTACAACGGCCATTACGCCGACGCCTGCCGGAGAGGGGAAGACATGCACCGCGGTCGGTCTTACCCAGGCTTTGGGTCGTTTGGGTAAGAAGGTCATGCTCTGCCTCAGGGAGCCGTCGCTGGGCCCCACCTTTGGCATCAAGGGCGGAGCGGCCGGCGGGGGGTATTCACAGGTCGTTCCCATGGAGGACATTAACCTGCATTTTACCGGTGATCTTCACGCCATCTCCGCAGCGCACAATCTTCTGGCGGCGGTGGTAGACAACCACCTTTATAACGGCAACGAGCTGCAGATCGATGCAAGAAGGATTGTTTGGCCGCGTGTAGTGGATATGAATGACCGTGCATTGAGGAATATCGTGTGCGGTCTGGGGGGAAAAACCGATGGCGTGCCGCGGGAGGCCCGCTTTGATATCACCGTGGCCTCGGAAATCATGGCCTTGATGTGCCTGGCAGAAGGGTTGGATGACTTCAAGGAGCGCGTGGGCAGAATCCTGGTCGCCTATACCCAGAGCGGGGCGCCCGTGTTCGCGCGGGAGCTTAAAGTGGCCGGGGCACTGGCGGTCCTGATGAAGGACGCCTTGAAGCCCAACCTCGTGCAGACCATCGAAGGCCAGCCGGCTTTCATTCACGGCGGCCCGTTTGCGAACATCGCGCACGGCAACAACTCCATCATGGCGACTCGTACGGCGCTTGGGCTGGCGGATTATGTGGTCACCGAAGGGGGCTTCGGCTCCGATCTTGGGGCTGAAAAATTTTTTAATATCGTGTGCCCCTATGCCGGCTTCAAACCGGACGCGGTAGCCCTTGTAGCTACCGTCCGGGCGCTGAAGCTACATGGCGGAGTGGCGCTGGCCGATGTCGGGCGCCCCGATCCCGAAGCCCTCAGGCGCGGGTTGCCCAACCTTGACTGGCACGTGCACAATATCAGGGATAATTTCGGCCTGCCGGTGGTAGTGGCCATCAACAGGTTCCCCACTGACGATCAGTCCGAGTTGGAGCTTATCAAAGAGCATTGCCTGGAAGCAGGGGTTCCCGCAGCGGTTTCCGAGGTCGTTGCACGCGGCGGGGCCGGAGGCGAAGAACTGGCGACAAAGGTACTGGAGATCATCGACCGCAATGAAGCTTCGTATAATCAACTCTATGATTGGGACCTGCCAATTCAACAAAAGATTGAAATTGTGGCACGCAAGGTCTACGGGGCCGACGGCGTCGCCTACACCGATCTCGCTGAACGACAAATAGAGGACTTTGTCCGTCTCGGCTTGGATCGTTTGCCGATTTGCATAGCCAAAACGCAAAACTCGATTTCCGATAACCCTAAGCTTTTGGGCCGTCCTACAGGCTGGAACCTGACAGTGCGTGAATTGCGGCCCGCAAACGGGGCGGGGTTCCTGGTGGTATTGGCGGGAAAGGTCATGACAATGCCCGGCCTGCCGAAGATGCCAGCGGCGGAAAAGGTCGATATTGACGCGCTTGGCAACGTAGTGGGGCTTTTCTAGAGTTCGCTTCCGATTGGGGGATGTATTGGGGAAAGGAGGTGAAGGCGGTGCGGATAAAGGCGCTGATTGTGGATGACGAGCATCCGGCGAGGATGGAGTTACGCTATCTGCTTTCCAAACATGAATGTATTGAAGTCATCGGTGAAGCGACCAACAGTATCGATGCTTGGCAATTGATCAACGCGGTTGATTACGACGTGTTGTTTCTTGATATCGAACTGCCGGGCATGAGCGGAATGGAACTGGCGGCCAGGCTGAGACAGTTGCCCAATGCGCCGCGCGTGGTGTTTGTTACGGCATTCCAAGAACACGCATGCGAGGCGTTTGGCCTGAAGGTCGTTGACTATCTTCTTAAGCCCATCAGCGATAGCCGGTTCCGGGACACCGTTGCCCGGATTCAAGAGGCATTTGAAAACGAGTCCTGTACCCTGAAATGGTTAATAGGCTGGCGGAACGGAGTGGCGGTACCGGTTGCTGTCGAAGATATCGTTTATGCCTATGCCACAAAAAACCGTACCTTTCTCTGCACCCGTACCGACCGGGTATGCGTAAGGAATACCCTGGAGCAGTTAGGACAACGCCTGCCCAGCGACCTGTTCTTCCGTTCGCACCGCGCATGCCTGATTAGAATCGATCAAATCAAGGAGATCCGACCGGACGTCAACGGTGCTTACTCTATAGTGATGAACGATGTCGCCAACAGTGTGGTCTCCGTTAGCCGGGGCCGCGTTCAAAGTCTGAAGAAGCGCCTGGGGCTGATGGGGGGACGGCTGCGAAGTGGCGGTGCATATCCACGTAACAAACAAGGAGAAGAGGGGTAGCCGATATGGATACGGGATATACGGTAATCGACTGTGCTGAGCGCTTACGCAAGCTAATCGACGAACGTACTTGCGGTCAAGGTCGGCAAGTTAAGCTCTTCTGTCTGCCCTGTACTCTGGCGCTGGAACCGGCGGCGGATGTTGTGGAACGCATTGCCAAGGGCTGTGCGACCGAAGCCGATCAGGATTTTCTACGGCAATGTTATAGTCAGGTGCCGATGATTGCTCGCTGCCGTTTCGGCCGCAACGTCTGGGATGCGGTGGCGAACATGCTTGAAGAAGCTTGGGATGCCATTAGTGAGTATGTCGAAAGAAAACATTGTCCGCCAGGGCTCTGTCGTACTCCGTCGCTCTTTCGGATAGACCCGGAGAGATGTGTGATGTGCGACCTCTGTGCTGATGTCTGCCCGGAAGACGCCATTGTGGGACGTCTCTTTGTCGCCTACCGAACCGATAACAGCCCCTATAAGATACTCACCCACAGGTGTACCGGTTGTGGTCTGTGCGTTCCCGTGTGCCCGGAAGACGCAATTGCCGGGTTGTCGAATGGCGGCATTGAACAAAATGACCGCATACCATTCACTACGTCTAACTGTCGTTAGTCCAGGTCCTCGGGTTTTTCACCCCGAAGCCGTTGTGCCGAAGTTGTTTACTCCATACAATACAAGCAAATAAGACACTCGCAGTGTTACTGGCGGTAAGAGGTGGAATTAACCACCGGGGAACACTGTGGAGAAGAGCCGACCCCCTGGGCAGGGATATTGTACCTGTTTCAGGCGTTGTTTTTTATACCGGTTTCGGTGGGAGGGATCGACGTTGACCGTTCATCGAGTGCGAACCATATGTCCCTACTGCGGGGTGGGTTGCGGGCTTTACCTCCTGGTTGAGCAAGGACGTATTGTCGGGGTGGAGGCAGACCCGGAACACCCGGTGAGTCAGGGCGGACTCTGCCTCAAAGGGTACTATGGGTATAACCATGTCGGCGATCCGCGTCGGCTTCAAACCCCTCTTATCCGGAAAGACGGGATGCTGGTCCCTGCGACATGGAACGAGGCCTTGAATTTTATCGCGGAGCATTTGATCAGGGTGCGCCGGCAGGATCCGGACGCCTTTGCCCTTATCGCTTCGGCTAAGGGCACTAATGAGGATAGCTTCGCGGCACAGAAATTTGCCAGGGTGGTTATGGGTACCAACAATGTCGACTGTTGCGCCCGCCTTTGTCACGCCCCCTCCGTCGCCGGTCTGGTGCCTACGCTGGGTAGCGCGGCGACAACCAATACAATCGAAGAGATTGGTAGCGTCACCGAGACCATTTTCATCATTGGTTCAAATACTTCCGAGTGCCACCCGTTAGTAGCCGCACACGTCATTAAGGCCCGAGAACGAGGGGCCAAGCTGATTGTAGCCGACCCAAGGCATACCGAAATGGCCGCCCGGGCGGATATCTGGCTGCGGGTGCCGGTAGGGGGGAATATTCCTCTTATTAACGGCATAATGCACATCCTCATGCGCGACGGCCTGATTAATACCATTCGCGTCAACCGGATGGCTGCCGGCTTCGATGCCCTTGCCGCAAACCTGGCCGAGTGGACACCGGAGCGGGTGGAAAATATAACCGGTGTCCCGCGGGCGGACCTGCAGGCTGCCGCCCACTTATACGGAAAAGCATCAACAGCGGCGATTCTTTACGCGATGGGGGTCACCCAGTTCGCCAACGGAACGGAAAATGTGCTGGCCCTGGCCAACCTGGCGATTATTACCGGCCACCTTGGCAGGTCCGGAACCGGTCTCTTCCCTTTACGCGGGCAGAACAACATCCAGGGTACGTGTGACATGGGCTGCCTGCCGGACTTTTTGCCTGGATACGTGCACGTCGGCAGCTCGCAAAAGCAAACGCGTTTTAGCCATGTCTGGAGCGTAAAACCCCCTTCGAAACCCGGCATCAGAGCTACCGAGATCAGTGAAGGCATTATGCAAGGGAAAATCCGGGTTCTCTACGTTTTTGGCGCAAATCCCGTCTTAAGCGGGCCGGACACGGGATACTTGATGAAGGCATTGGAGCGGCTTGATCTTTTGATCGTGCAAGACATCTTCCTAACGGAAACGGCACGCCTTGCCGGGGTTGTGCTCCCCGCCGCCTGCGCCGCCGAAAAAGACGGTACCTTTACCAATACCGAGCGCAGGATACAACGCGTGCGGATGGCCGTACCGCCTCCGGGTGATGCGCGGCCCGATTGGCGGATCTTCAGTGAACTTGCCCGGGAAATGGGGTCCTCGGCTTTTCCCTATCGCTCACCGGAGGAAATCTGGGGGGAGATACGTCTTTTAATCCCTGAAAGGTTCGGCGGAGTTGCTTACAAGAGGCTCAATGACGGCCCCGGTATCCTTTGGCCCTGCCCTGACGAGGCGCACCCGGGAACCCCCATCCTATACTCCGACAATGTTTTTCTCACGCCTTCAGGAAAGGCGCAGTTAAAACCCGTTCCCATTGATCCGGAGCAAACGTCTGCCGGTATTGTCGAAAAGCCGGATAAAGACTACCCCCTTGTGCTGACGACCGGCCGGCGCGTTTATCACTATCACACCGGCACCATTACGCGTAAGGAGTGGGTCTTAAACCAAATAGGCCCCGAAGAACTGGTGGAAATCAACCCTGAAGACGGCCGCCGTAAAGGGATTCGCAACGGCGATCTGATCCGTGTTTGCACGCGCCGCGGCTTAATAAGCGCCAGAGCTTGGATAACCGATCGGGTCCCCCCTGGAACTATTTTCATGACGTTTCATTTTTGGGAAGCGCCTGTCAATGAACTAACCGGCCGAGCGCAAGACCCGGTTTGCGGAATCCCCGAACTCAAGGCGTCCGCGGCCGACATTAAAAGCATATCCTCCGTGGATGCCCGGATGATCCGCCGCCAAAAGAAAGAACGGTATCTGGTCAGCCTCGAGGTGCCGGTCAACCGACGAAATGTAACGAAGGGGGATTAAAGTTCGTGCCCAGGCAATTCATCATTCCGGACAAGGCAAAATGTCTTGGCTGTTGCACCTGCCTTGCCGCCTGTATGTTGACCCATAGAGAAGAGGGTGCCGTGCCGTGCCCACGCCTGTTTCTCACTCCGACAGCACAGGGAAGCGTTCCACTGCAATGCCGCCAGTGCGATCAGGCGCCTTGCGCGGAGGTCTGCCCGGTACACGCCATTGAAGTTCAGGGGGAGGTTGTTGTACTTAACGAGAAGAAATGTGTGGGTTGCGGGATCTGCGTTCTAGCCTGTCCCATCGGCTGCATCGAAATCCAGGCCGCTCGCCAGACAGCCGCCACAGGCATAACCCTGACGACCTCGATTCTTCTCCCTCTTACGCGTAGCGAGCAGGACGAGAAGAAAATGAGGAAAATCGCTGTGAAATGCAACATGTGCTACTTCCGGCCCGAGGGCCCGGCCTGTGTAAAAGTTTGCCCGACGGAAGCTTTAAGACTGGTGGACGAGGAAGATATCCGCTTCTGGAACTTGCAGCGCCGCCAGGCCTATGCAAGTTCAATCGGATTCCAAGGAGCCGCCGAATAGGGAGGAGGCCTGGTGGCAATGGCTGAAAATCCGCCCGTTATCAACCATCTTCAGACCCGGCCTCAGCCGGTTTATCGCCAGGACCTGTGTATTGCTTGCGGCGCCTGCGTCGGAGCATGCCGGGCGAGCGCCCGGACTCTAAGACCGGATTTTGAAAAAGCCAGGGTCATCTGGCGATTTGTCCCCGAGGCCTGTACGGGGTGCGGACGCTGCGCCCGTTATTGCTCTACAGGAGCTATAACGATCACTCCTCCCGGCCATTTACATGAATATTTTCAAATAATTCGCCGTTATTGCCCTACAGGAGCTATAACGATCACTCCTCCCGCAGATGAATTGACGCTGTCCAAGGCGGTCAAAGAAACCAGTTTTCCGTTACAAAAATGTTCGTGTTGTGGCAACCACTATGCTTCGGCGTTCGCAATCGCCCACCTGGCAACTTTTCTGCCAGACACTTTTCTCAGTACTTGTACCGCCTGTAGACGTTCAAAAACCGCACATTCTTTAACGCTTCAGCTTCTGAAAATCCACCCGCCAAATAGTCCTGCCGACGTCCCTGTTCGGGATTCCGGTAGCTTGTTTGAATCGCGGGTCTCGTATAGAACAGAAGGCAGCAAAAGGGGGAGAGCCCGTTGAAGATTGCGATCGCCGGGAAAGGCGGGGTAGGAAAAACAAGCATCGCCGCGGGGCTGATAAGACTCTGGGCTGAGGACGGCCCGATTTGGGCGATTGACGCCGACCCGGATGCCTGTCTGGCCGCGGCTTTAGGGATACCGGAGTCCGCCGCCGGCGGGTTAAAACCTTTATCCGCGATGCGCGCGGTGATCAGGGATCGTGTCGGGGGTGACGGCGGATACATGGTGCTTAATCCGCAGGTCGAAGACCTTTTGAACAGGTACGCGCTCGTACGGGGAAACGTGCGCTTCCTGCGCATGGGCGCGCTCAAGAAAGGCGGGGCGGGTTGCTATTGCCGGGAGAACGCCTTCCTTAATGCTATCTTGACCTCGGTCCTCATAGATAAAGAGGAAGTGACCGTAGTTGATCTGGCGGCTGGCATTGAGCAGTTGTCGCGGGGCGCCGCCAGGGGTGTGGACAGAATGGTAATCGTCTGTGACCCGACGCGGGCTGCGGCGGCGACAGCGCGGAACATCGCTGCGATGGCTTTCGATCTTGGCATCAAGAAGGTGGGTTTTGTAGGCAATCGCGTCCGGACCGTGGATGAACAGAAGTTCATCAAGCAAGCCGCCGCTGAACTGCCAGTGTGGGGTTACGTGGGCAGGTACGAGGAGTTTGCCGGGGATATGTCCAGAGAGGAATGTGCGTTGGAACTGCCGACGGGTTTCATGCGCGACTTGGGGAAATTCAGGGAGATACTTTTACAAGTATAGCAGGTCGGACTGGTTTCCCCCGCTAGTTAAAGTTCGGAAGAAAACCATGCGCAGCAACGGATCTGAACCGGGTGATGTCTGAAGATATGGCTAGACGTGGTTATGAGCTAAGGGGGGGTTAAACCGTTGACGTGCAGGGTTACCTTCATCCCGGACAACCTTACGGTTGAGGCAGACAAACACGAGAGCCTGGTTGCCCTGGCGGCCCGGGGCGGCATCTTTCTGCGGGGGGCCTGCGGCGGTGCCGGTACCTGCGGCCGCTGTCGCGTTTTATTGGTCTCGGGAAGTGTGGTTGTCTGCGGGGAAGGGGACGTCCATTCCCCGGTGGAGGTTCTGGCCTGCCGGGCATGTCCCGTGACGGACGTCGTTATCGAGATCCCCGATAGCGCGCGGCTGGGCAGCCACCGGGTGCTGATCGAGGAGCATGGCCGCGGAAAGCTGGATGAAGCGCCTGTAAGCAGCGAGGTTGCCCTGGCGCCTTTGTACGAGTCGGTAGAGCTTACGATGACGGCTCCCACCTTGGACGACGCGAGGGACGATTGGAGCAGGCTGCAGGCTGAACTCCGGAAAAAAGTCCCTGGCATGAACCCTTTAATGACGTTGGGCTTTGCCCGCGACCTTCCGCAGGCTGCCCGTAAGGGGAACTGGCGCGTCGCGGTGGATTTGGCCCATGCCGGGCCGTTCACCGAACTGGTCGGCATCAGTACGGTGGGAGTGTCCTCCCCGAGGTTCGGCTTAGCCGTCGACCTCGGGACAACCACGGTAGCTTGCCAGCTGGTAAACCTGTCGGACGGGAAGACGGCGGCCTCGTCCGGGACCTACAACCGCCAGGCCGCTTTCGGCGACGACGTTATCTCGCGGATCATCTACGCCACAGAAGAGCCCGGTGGTCTTGCGAGGCTTCGGCATGAAGCGGTGGCGACAGTCAACAGCCTCATCGAGGAGATGGTTAAAGAGGCAGGAGTCGGGTACGGTGACATCCGGGCCGTCTATGTCGCCGGGAATCCCATTATGACGCACCTTTTCCTGGGCGTCGACCCGGCCTATCTCAGGCGTGAGCCTTATGTCCCGGCGGTCAATTCCTGGTCGCCTGTACAGGCGGGGGAGTTAGGCGTCCGCGTTCATCCCCGGGCATGGATTCACTGCGCTCCGGGTGTGGCGAGTTATCTTGGTGGCGATATCACGGCCGGCCTCGTTGTCGCGGGTCTGCCAGAAATGGATGAACTGACCCTGTTTGTAGACATCGGAACCAATGGAGAGATGGTGCTGGGGAACAGGGACTGGCTTGTCGGATGCGCCTGTTCGGCCGGCCCTTCCTTTGAAGGCAGCGGGATCACGAATGGGATGCGGGCCGTCGACGGGGCCATTGAAATGGTCGGCATCAGCAGCGGCGGATACGAAGTCTTTTGGCGCACGATAGGGGCCGTACCGCCGCGCGGCATCTGCGGAACCGGTCTCATTGACGCATTGGCCACCCTGCGCGAAGCCGGGGTGATTGACCGGGGAGGCCGGTTTGTAGCCGGGCTGGACACGCCCCGCCTGCGCACGGGACTTGAAGGGCGCGAGTTTGTGCTGGCATGGGGCAGCGAGTCGGGTTACGGGCGCGACATCGTGCTTTCGGAGGCGGACCTTAATAACCTGATGCGGGCCAAGGCGGCGGTTTTTGCCGGCATCAGGGTCATGCTGAACGCCGTCGGATTGGATGCTTCGGATATCCAGCGGGTTCTTATCGCCGGGGGGTTCGGCAGGTACCTTAACCTGGCCCAGGCTGTTGCCGTCGGTATTCTCCCCGACCTTCCGGTTGATCGTTACAGCTTTCTCGGCAATACCTCCCTTAAGGGCGCAAGGCTTGCCCTGCTGTCGCGGGAGGTCCGGGACAAGGTGGAGGAAGTGGCGTACAGCCTGACTTACCTCGATCTGAGCAC
>JAHRFU010000072.1 GCA_019084485.1 Desulforudis sp.
GCAAAATACATATGATTACCACCACACCGATAGTGTGGTGTTGCTCGAAACCTTACCTCAGGGCAGACGGACGGGGTACCCCTCGTTTAGAAGAGGCCTGTGATGCGGCCCTTCTCATCTACATCGATCCGGGACATCCGACCGTCAATCGGTGCCGGCTTCCTATGTCCGCTGGCCGGGACAATGCTGACAATGCCGGGATTGCCGTCACGACCGGCGGCGCACCAGATCGATGTAGATGAGAAGGGCCGCATCACAGGCCTCTTCTAAACGAGGGGTACCCCGTCCGTCTGCCCTGAGGTAAGGTTTCGAGCAACACCACACTATCGGTGTGGTGGTAATCATATGTATTTTGCCAGACTAACTAGGTATTAAGGGTATTCTCAGCGAAAACAGATGACGGGAAACGGCGACGGGAGTGAGCTGATCCTGGTAATCCCCGTCGCCCTCCCTGAGACCAGTTTCTAATAGATGCGCGGTGTGATATGGTCATCGGTGATGGCCGGATCACCTTCCTGTACAAACGTTTTGCAGGCTGTGGCCATGCAGGTATCGGCAGGAGTCGGAGTGGCGTTTTCGGCCTGCATCGCGTCGTAAGTATCAGGGGCGTCATTAGCCATGCTATCCGATACCACCAGAATGCTGGAGGCCCGACATTTGTTTCCTTCAGCCCAGTAGTGACAGTTGTTAACGGAACACATAACAGCCATTGTAGCGTCCTCCTTTCTCTATGTCTTAGCTTGCGAATTACAGGGCAAATTATGTGTCTGACCTAGTGTGAGCCAGTTTACACCATGGATCCAAGGTTGATGCGGTTATTGACGTATGCCCTTTTGAGTTCTTATAATATGCAGAGGTGATGTGAACAACATGGGAAGACCGCCAAAATGCAGACGAGTGGAGTTTCTTCCGCAGTGTACCTTTTTCAAACCGGCCGGCATTCCACTATGGAGCTTGGAAGAGGTCGCACTGACGGTGGAAGATGTGGAAGCACTCCGGCTGAAGGATCAGGAAGGTCTGGAGCAGGAGAAGTGCGCCGAGCGAATGGGCATTTCCCGCCCTACCTTCCAAAGAATCTTGACCGGAGCACGCCAGAAGGTGACCCAAGCTCTGGTGGAGGGCAAGGCGATCCGCGTAGAAGGTGGGAACTACGAGTACGTTTCCCGTCGCCTGCGTTGTGGTCAGTGCCGTGCGGAGTGGGATTCACAACCCACCGATCCGGCTGAGCCGCCTTGCCCAAAGTGCGGCGGTGAGGAGATTGCCCGGATGCCCCACCGCCGATGCCATTCCCGGCTCAAAGGTAAACCCGAAGGCTCACCGGACAAGTCCTAGCACCGTGACCACAGTTTCAGAGACGAGAAAACATTAAGTTTATTGAAAGAAGGGGATTCGCAGTGGGAAGCGATAACGGCAAATCCCGGGAGACTTCTTGTGCCACGGCCAAGGACGGCAAGTGTCCCAGCAGCAGTACTTGCGGTCAGCCGGAGGCGTCCAGTTGCGGCCATGCCGCCAACGACCAGAGAGGACCGGACCTGTTGCCGGTTAATGACTATTCAGAGATCGGCCGTGTGGTGGCTGTAGCCAGTGGTAAGGGCGGTGTGGGCAAGTCTTCGGTCACCGCGCTTTTAGCCGTGGCCCTCGCCCGTCGCGGGCAGCGTGTCGGGATTTTGGATGCGGACCTTACCGGCCCGAGCATTCCTAAGATGTTTGGTCTTTCCGGGAGGCCTGGAGTGATCGGACAAGCCCTGGCACCTGTAGAAACTGCAGGCCTGGGGATCAGAGTAATGTCCATCAACCTAATGCTGGAGAATGAGAATGAGCCGGTGATCTGGCGCGGTCCGGTTATCGGCGGTGTGATCAAGCAGTTTTGGAGCGATGTGGCCTGGGGCAAGTTGGACTATCTGCTGATCGACCTTCCCCCCGGAACCGGCGACGCTCCACTGACCGTACTGCAGTCCATTCCGGTTCATGGAGTGGTAATGGTGTCCTCTCCGCAGGCCCTAGCCGGGATGGTGGTCAGAAAAGCGATCAGAATGATCAGCATAATGAACGTACCGATTGCCGGCTTGGTGGAGAACATGAGCTACGCCACCTGTCCCAAGTGTAATGAGCACTATGAATTGTTCGGTCCTTCAAGGGCTGAAGAGATCAGTGCCGAAACCGGCCTGACCGTGCTGGGCAAGCTGCCCTTGGATCCGACGGTAGCGGCCTTAGCGGATCAGGGTGAGATCGAAAAGTATGAGACCGATCATCTCATA
>JAHRFU010000030.1 GCA_019084485.1 Desulforudis sp.
CGGGTGGGAAACGGGGACAGGCTACTTTTTCCTGTATGTAAGGCGCATCACCGTTCCAAGCCTTCTATGATACAAAACGCTAGGTAGTACAATAGATTACGTCGTGAAATAGTAGCCTGTCCCCGTTTCCCACCCGACATTAGGGGTTTTGCATTGAAGACCGCAGTATGGGTAGTTGATCCAGAGCAGCCCGACCCGCAGGTAATGGCCCGGGCGGGCTCTGTTATTCGCGGCGGCGGGCTGGTCGCTTTTCCAACCGAGACGGTGTACGGTCTAGGGGCTGACGCCCTGAACACGCAGGCGGTGCGCAGTATCTTTGCCGCAAAGGGGCGTCCTCAGGACAATCCCTTGATCGTTCACGTAGGAGCCATCAGTGATCTCGATGGTGTGATCGGTGAACTCACCCCAATGGCTGAGAAGCTGATACCGCACTTCTGGCCCGGCCCGTTGACCTTGGTACTGCCCAAGGATCCGGCCATTCCCGCCGAGGTCACCGCCGGCCTTGATACGGTCGGGGTGCGGATGCCCGCACATCCCGTGGCTTTGGCTCTGCTGAAGGCGGCGGGCGTATCCATTGCGGCACCCAGTGCAAACGCTTCGGGCAGGCCCAGTCCAACCAGCGCCGCGCACGTACTGGCCGATTTAGACGGCCGGATTGAAGTGATTATTGATGCAGGTCCGTGCCCCCTGGGACTCGAATCCACCGTGCTGGACGTAACCGGCGCCTACCCGGTGATCCTGCGTCCCGGCGGAGTAACCGCAGAGGACATTGAGGCTGTGCTTGGTGTAGAGGTTCAGGTGGCCGGAGAGCATAATGAGGTTCCCCGGGCACCGGGTATGAAATACCGTCATTACGCACCCCGGGCAGAGCTGTTGCTGGTGACCGGTACGTTGGGTGCGGTACGGCAGAGAATTATTGAATTGGCTCAAGAAAATCAGGAACGTCGTGTGGTGGTTCTGTCGCGGGTGGATTCAGCCGGGGACTATCCGAATCTGAAAGTCGTACCTTGCGGGCGGCGGAATGATCCCGACGACGTGGCCGCTGGCTTGTATGCCGCGCTCCGTCAGTGTGACGGAATGGGGGCGGACCTGATCCTGGCCGAGGGGATTGAGGCCCGCGGTTTTGGTCAGGCTGTAATGAACCGGTTGCGCAAGGCGGCGAAACAGACCATTAGAGTGGGATCGGAAGAATGAGTGTCGGCACACTGGCCCTGTTAGCAGCGGCACTTGGCACCGATGCCTTTTCCCTGAGTCTGGGGCTGGGCTTAGCCGGAGTGCGCCGGAAGCAGGCCGTGATCCTAGTGGTCGTGGTGTTTCTATTTCACGTCCTGTTACCCATCCTGGGGTTCTGGCTGGGTGAAATCTTCGGGCGGGTGGCCGGTCAATGGGCCGCCTACGTCGGAGCAGGCGTGCTGTTTTACCTGGGAGTGAAGATGATCATCGGTTCATTTAAGCAGGAGGCTACCGTGAATCCTTCGGCCTTAGCCGGCCTGTTTGGGATTGTGCTACTCGGTCTTAGCGTGAGTATGGACGCGCTTAGCGTAGGCTTTACACTGGGGGTTGCCGGAGGGCAGTTGTTTCTCGTAGCGGGGGTAATCGGGGTCGTGGCCGGTCTGATGACGGCGGCGGCCTTTATCCTGGCAAAGTGGGTGCAGGGCTGGGTAGGCCAGCGCGCACAGCTAGTCGGCGGCATCGTGCTGGTCGGCGTAAGCCTCCGCCTCCTGCTTTAAAGGGGACAGGCTACTTTTGTGGATAAGTCCTGTTGTCTGTGGATAAGCCACCGGGAGCAGGAAATATGGATACGCTGGCTTTTCCCGAACAACGACAACACCTGGGGACTGTGCCCTTTTTCCGACTTTTTCCGAGAAGAATCTCGATTCAGGATGGCCTTAAGTGAAAATAGGGGACTGTCACCCTTGAACGGTGGCGAAGCATCCTAGGGAAAAAGCCTACCTAGAAAATGCCATGAAGAGGTAACTGATTTTCATCATTCGTGGTGCCAGTCGGTGGACGGAATGGGTGACTGTCCTCATTTTGGGGATATGTAGACAATCCGGCCATGAGGAGAGACTATTAAAAAGTAGCCTGTCCCCTTTTGGGGATACTTTTGGGGATACTTTTGGGGATAACCTGGAGGGTGAGATGATTACGATTCTTTTTGTGTGTACGGGGAATACTTGCCGGTCGCCGATGGCGGCTGGCTTGGCGCGGCACTTGCTGGCCCAGGGTGGAGAACTCCGGGTCCAGGTGCTCTCGGCGGGAGTCTGGGCCCTGCCTGGGGCGAAGGCTACCGAAGAGGCGGTCGAGGCCCTGGCCGAACAGGGCATCGACATCTCGGAGCATCGGTCTACCATGCTCACGGCGGATCTGATTGAACAGGCGGATGTCGTGCTGACGATGACCGCTACTCATAAACAGAATGTCCTGCAGGCGGGGGGCCAGGCCGAACACAAGGTCTTCACCATTGGCGAGTACGCGAGAATGGGCGGTGACCTGGCTGATCCGTTCGGCGGATCACTGGCTGTGTACCGGCAATACGCAGCCCGGCTTGAGATCTTGATCAAGCTGGGGTTGAAGCGCCTTAAAGGCGAAATTAATCGAACTGGGCAGGATAATCACGGCAAGATGTAGAAAGTGCGGTTGTGCAAAAGGAAGACTGCACAGACCGTTGTCCGGAAAGGGGTAATACCTTGCGCGTGGCAGTAGCGAGTGACCACGGCGGCTTTGAACTGAAGAAGACCGTGATCCATTATTTAAAGTCACAGGGTATCGAGTACCGTGATTATGGAACCCATTCTACCGAGTCCTGTGATTACCCCGACATTGCCCAGGCTCTGGCTCAGGCGGTCGCCGACGGGACTTACAACCGCGGCATCCTGATCTGCGGCACCGGCATCGGGGTTTCCATTGTGGCCAACAAGGTTCCCGGGATCAGGGCCGCCCTGTGCCACGATACGTTTTCGGCCCACGCCTCACGGGAACATAACGATGCTAATGTGCTGGCCATGGGGGAGCGGGTGATCGGTCCCGGACTGGCCCGGGACATCGTAAAGGTGTGGCTGGAGACCGGGTTTGAGGGCGGGTGTCATTCCCGCCGGGTGGACAAGATCACCGGTATCGAAGAAACATTCTGTAGCGGAAAAAGCCTGTAGTACCGGCAGGTATCATTTTAATAACCCGGAGACCGACCAGTTGTGTCCCCTTGAGTAAACGGTCTCCCAGAAGGAGTAAGCCATTATGCCTGACAATCGCCCACTGATCGAGGTTGATCCGGAGATCGGCCTCGCCATCGGCCTGGAGAAAGAACGCCAGCGCTCCAAGCTCGAACTCATCGCCTCTGAAAACTTCGTCAGCCGGGCCGTACTGGAGGCCCAAGGTTCAGTGCTGACCAACAAATACGCCGAGGGTTACCCGGGCAAGCGCTACTACGGCGGCTGTGAGTTTGTGGACATCGCCGAGAGTCTGGCCATTGACCGGGCCAAACAGCTGTTCGGGGCGGAGTACGCCAACGTGCAGCCCCACTCGGGGGCGCAGGCGAACATGGCCGTCTACCTGTCGATGCTAAACCACGGGGACACCATCATGGGGATGACCCTCTCCCACGGCGGGCACCTGACCCACGGGATGAAGATCAACTTTTCCGGGAAGTACTTCAAGGTGGTCTCCTACGGAGTCGATGAAGAAACCGGACAGATCAACTACGATGAGATGCGCCGCATTGCTTTGGAGTCCCGGCCCCGGTTGATTATCGGGGGGGCCAGCGCTTATCCTCGGGCTCTGGACTTTGCGGTGATGCGTGAGATCGCCGACGAGGCCGGTGCGCTCCTGATGATCGATATGGCGCACATCGCCGGACTGGTGGCGGTCGGGGCGCACATGACCCCGGTACCGTACGCCGACGTGGTCACGACCACCACCCACAAGACCCTGCGTGGTCCGCGCGGCGGGATGATTCTGTGCAAGGAAGAGTACGCCGCCGCCATCGACAGGGGAGTTTTCCCGGGTATTCAGGGCGGCCCCCTGATGCACGTGATCGCGGCCAAAGCGGTTGCTTTCCACGAAGCCCTGCAGCCGGAATTTAAGGAGTACCAGTTCCAGATCGTGAAGAACGCCCAGGCTCTGGCCGAGGGGTTGAAGGGGTATGGTTTTGACTTGGTTTCCGGCGGTACGGACAACCACCTGATGCTGGTTGACCTGCGCGGCAAGGGTCTGACGGGCCGGGACGCAGAGAATATGCTAGATGCCGTTAAAATAACCTGCAATATGAACGTGATCCCGTTCGATCCGCAGCCGCCGCGCGTGACCAGCGGCATTCGCCTCGGTACGGCGGCCATGACCACCCGTGGCATGGATGAGGCGGCGATGCACCGGATCGCGGAGATCATCCACTACGCTCTGGACTATTCGAACGATGAACAGTACCTGATCAAAGCACGCTCAATGGTGGATCAACTGGTGGACGCGTACCCGCTGCAGTACTAGGGGGGACGGGTATTCCTTTTTCCACCTTGTCCCACTCTCTCCTGAGGTGGAAGGAGACTTATGAAGAAAGTCTGTGTGGTATTCGGTACTCGGCCTGAGGCCATTAAGATGGCTCCGGTGGTTAAGGAACTGGAGCGTTCGCCCTGGTTTGAGCCGCGGGTTGTGGTCACCGCCCAGCACCGCGAGATGCTCGACCAGGTGCTTGAGCTGTTCAACATCACTCCCCACCACGACCTGGACATCATGCGCTTTGAACAGACCCTGTTCGATATCACCGCCCGGGTCCTGACCGGCCTTGGGGCGGTTTTTGCATCCGAAAAACCCGATGCCGTGCTCGTGCACGGCGACACCTCCACAACCTTTGCCGGATCTTTGGCCGCCTATTATCTGCAGATCCCGGTCGGTCATGTGGAGGCCGGGCTGCGCACCGGTAATAAATACTCCCCGTTCCCGGAAGAGATGAACCGCCACCTCACTGGTGTACTCACTGATGTTCATCTGGCACCGACGGCCGGCGCCAGAGCCAATCTGCTGGCCGAGGGGGTTGATGACGCGCGGATCTACGTCACCGGGAACACCGTGATCGATGCTCTGCTCGACACTGCCGCCCGCCCATTTCGGTTCATGGATCCGGAGTTGGCACAGACCGAGGAGCCGGGCCGGCGGATGCTGTTGGTGACCACCCACCGGCGGGAAAACCTGGGTGCCCCCCTAGCTGGGGTCTACCGTGCCCTGAAACGGATCCTCGATCGGCATTCGGACACCCTAGTGGTCTTCCCGGTGCACAAAAACCCCGCTGTCCGGCGGGTGGTGGAGCAAGAACTGGGCGGCCGGGAGCGGGTGATCCTCACTGAACCCCTGCCCTACCTGGAGTTTGTGAACCTGATGAAGCAGGCCGCTTTGGTACTGACGGACTCAGGCGGTCTCCAGGAGGAGGCCCCCAGTCTGGGCAAACCGGTGCTGGTTCTGAGGGATACCACCGAGCGACCGGAAGCTGTGGACGCCGGAACCGTCCGGCTGGTGGGGACTGATGAGGAAGCGGTGTTCCAAACCGCCGACGAGCTGTTGTCGAGCCCGGAAGCCTACCGCCGGATGGCCGAGGCGGTCAATCCGTACGGGGACGGCCAGGGGGCACGACGCACCGTGCAGGGTCTCGCCCACTACATGGGGCTAGCCCCAAGGGGGACAGACTTCGAAACTTCAAAAACCTAGTGCAGGAAACGGGGACAGCCTGTCCCCGTTTCCCGAAGACTGTGAATTATTGAGGTCTGTCCGTTCAGATAACAAGTTATTAAAGTTTTTAAGTCTGACCCTCCTTATAAAAAATTTTTCACAAAGACCCCTAAAAAAGCATGTGTCCGGAAGGAATAAGCCCGATCCCGTAGAAAGTATAATTAAAACGTGGCCAGGTAGTTTCATCAAAGTTATCTGGTTTTTATTTTGTGCCACCATATTCAGGAGCGGGCCCGGTAGGAGGCGTGACGATGGAAAAGAAGGAAAACGGCAGCCTCCCCAAGGGTATGGGGGCGTTTACGCTGGGTTCCACCATCGCTATCCAGTTTGCCGCCGCCGTGCTGCTCGGGTTGTGGGGAGGACGGTTTTTGGATTCCTATCTCGGCACTGATCCCTGGTTGATGCTGGTTGGCCTACTTGCCGGTCTGGGCGCGGCGACAATGAGTGTCTATCGGTTGGTTTCCCGGTACTTGAACTAGTTGACCACGGTATAGAGACCAGCTACAAGGTCTCGGGGGAGTGTGTTATTTGTCAAGTCGGGTCTTCTTCGGTCACGTTGAGACAACCCTGAAAAAGTCCTTCATTGTTTTGATTGTATCGGCACTGGTACTCTTCTTTAACCCCACTCATCCGCTGATGCTGGGGTTCGTTGCTGGTCTGGTGCTGAGTATTGTCAATTGTTTCCTGCTGGCACTCCGGATTGACGGAATGGCCAGGATGGTGCTTATGGATCCCCGCAAAGCCAGCTGGTTTATGCAGTTCGGCGTAGGTGCCCGTTGGGCGATCATCATTGGGGCCTTTTGGTTCGCTGCCGTGTCCGGATGGTTCAATCTTTTCGGAATGGCGGCGGGCTTTTTTGTCCCTCTGGCTTTTAGCCTAGGTGGGATAATGCGTTCATGGATTTACCAGGGCGCGAAAAACGGGGTAAAAGCATAGCGAAGGGAGGTGAAATCAACTGTGGCAGCAGAACCCGGACACGAAGTAGACTTTATTACACAGGTTCACCACGACCTAAACTGGTTGGGATTGCCGGACGAACCGTGGCACCTCGGCGACATTATGGTCGGTTCACTACATATCCCAATCGAAGTGAATGCGGCGACCGTATTCTTTACGTGGATCGCGATGGCCCTGACAATTTTTGTCGGTGTTGTGGCGGCCCGAGGGGCCGATGTGAAGAAGCCCGGCAAAATGGCATCGGTCTTTGAGATGCTCTTTGATTTATGGCGAGGCATGATCAACCAGAGCATCGGTCCAAAAGGGGCGAGCATGTTTTCACTGGTCGTCACATTTTTTGTGTTTATCCTGATGTGTAACTTAGTCGGTCTCTTGCCTTCAGGCGTGGCACCGACGGCTGATACCCAAACTACTTTTGCCTTTGCCTTCATCACGTTTTCGATGATCTTCATTATGGGCATCAAGTATAAGGGTGCAAGCTACTTTAAGCATTACCTAAAACCCTACCCCTTCTTCCTGCCCATCGTGATCATTGAGGATCTGGCAAAACCCTTAACCCTGGCCTTCCGGCTTTTCGGCAACATGAAGGGAAAGGAAATCATGATCCTGGCGCTTCTCGGCATGATTACCGGGACGGCGCATTGGGCCGGTGGGTTCTTAGCCAATACAATCTGGCTGTTGTTCAGTATCTTCCTTTCGTTCATTCAGGCTTTCGTATTTACGATCCTGACCGTTGCCTACATTGGTGTCGCAGTCGATGACAGTCATTAGGTTGGAAAACCAATCATTATATCCTAAACTTTAGAAATTTGAGAAGGGAGGTTAAAAAGAATGGAAATTGGTGCTGCTGCTGCAATCGGAATGGGTCTTGCTGCCGGCCTGTCGGCCGCTGGCTCCGCGATCGGTGACGGTCTGGCTTGCGGAAAAGCAATCGAGGGTATCGCCCGTCAGCCCGAGTCCAAGGGTAATGTTATGACCCTGATGTTCATCTCCGTTGGTCTGATTGAGTCGCTTCCCATTATCGGTATCGTTGTTGCCTTCATCCTGATGGGCCAGATGTAAGTTTGGGCCCACGTATTCCGGTTAATCAACTGAATGTTTGTAGCAGGCTCCGGCTGCAAAGAATGGAGCCTGCTACACACTTCCCCTCTTAATGTCACAAGGGAAGGAGGAGAGCCCGTAGGTGAACATCAATCTTGATTTTAATGCCACATTGCTGGCGCAGATGTTCCATTTTGTATTAGTCTTGATCATTCTGCGCCTGGTTGCCTATAAGCCGATGATGAATATCATCGAGCAGCGGCAGAAGTATGTCGCGGACAATATCGCGGCTGCCGAAAACCAGAAGGCCGAGGGCGAAAAGTTTAAAGCGCAGTATGAAGCTGATCTGCAGCGTGCGCGTGAAGAAGCTAAGGCCATCGTGGAGCGGGCTACCAAGGCCGGCGAAGAACAGGCCATTCAGATCCTCGAAAGCGCCAAGGCCGAGGCGGCCAAGGCAAAGGAATCCGCTCTTTCCGACATCCAGCGCGAGAAGGATAAGGCGGTGACCGAGCTCCGTGATCAAGTGGCGTCCCTGGCCGTCCTCGTTGCCGCCAAGGTTGTCAAGGGCAGCCTGAGCATCGATGAGCATCACAACTTGGTCCAGGATGCTGTTAAAGAGGTGGGGCAACTGCAATGATTAAAGGAGCAGTGGCCACGCGTTATGCCCAGGCACTTTTCGACATCGCCCAGGATACCGACAGTATTGCCGCAATAGAGGGTGAACTGCGCACCGTGATTCAGGCTTTGGATGAGTCGCGCGATTTTCAGAAGGTCATCTTCCACCCTCAGGTTCCGGCCAGCGTCAAAACAGGGATCGTTAAAGCCATCTTTGCGGATCAGATCTCTAAGACGTCCTTTAACTTCGTGTGCGTGATTCTGGAGCGTCGCCGGGAGTTGTACCTCAAGGCCATTTGCGAGGCCTATATCAACCTGGCCAACCAGACCCGGAACATCGCCGAGGTAGAAGTTACTTCGGCAGTGGATCTGCCGATGGTGCACAAGGTCAACCTGATGCAGGCTCTTTCGAAGATGACTGGCAAGGAGATCCGGGTTCAGTACCAGACCGACCCCGAGATTCTGGGCGGCCTCGTTGTAAGGCTCGGAGACCGCATCGTCGATGCCAGTATCAAGAGACAGCTGGAACGCGTGAGAGAACGCATCAGCGAAACTCAAGTTGGATAGGGGTGAAAGAGGCATATGAATCTGAGACCTGAAGAAATCAGCTCCATCATCCGTCAGCAGATCGAAAACTTCGAAACCACTGTCGAGGTCAGCGATGTCGGCACAGTCATCCAGATCGGTGACGGTGTGGCGCGGGTGTATGGACTCGAGGAATGCATGTACTCCGAGCTGCTGGAGTTCCCGGAAGGCGTTCTGGGAATGGCGCTCAACCTGGAAGAGGATAACATCGGTGTCGTTATTCTCGGCCCTTACCGGCACATTAAAGAGGGTTCCGTCGTTAAACGTACCGGTCGTATCGCCTCGGTACCGGTGGGTGACGGCCTCATTGGCCGTGTCGTAAACCCGGTCGGTCAGCCGATCGACGGTAAAGGCCCGATCAAATCAGACAAGTTCCGCCCGATTGAGAAGATCGCCTACGGCGTTATCTTCCGCGGCCCCGTGAACACGCCGCTGCAGACCGGCATCAAGTCGATTGACGCGATGATCCCGATCGGCCGCGGCCAGCGTGAGCTGATCATGGGTGACCGCCAGACCGGTAAAACGGCGATCGCCGTGGACGCCATCATCAACCAGAAGGGCCAGAACTGCCTCTGCGTGTACGTGGCCATCGGTCAGAAGAACTCGACCGTGGCCAACGTGGTGCAGAGACTGACCGACGAAGGCGCAATGGACCACACCATCGTCGTCTCCGCCACCGCTTCGGATCCCTCGCCGCTCCTGTACATCGCCCCCTTCGCGGGCTGCGCGATAGCCGAGGAATTCATGGAGCAGGGCAGGGACGTCCTGATCGTTTACGACGATCTTACCAAGCAGGCCGCCGCCTACCGCGAGCTCTCCCTGCTGCTCCGCCGTCCGCCCGGACGTGAAGCCTACCCGGGTGACGTGTTTAACCTGCACTCCCGGCTGCTCGAGCGCTCGGCCAAGCTGAGCAAGGATATGGGCGGCGGTTCGATCACGGCGCTGCCGGTTATTGAAACCCAGCAGGGCGACGTGTCGGCCTACATTCCGACCAACGTGATCTCCATCACCGACGGTCAGATCATCCTGGAGCCCGACCTGTTCTACGCCGGCCAGCGCCCGGCCGTTAACGTCGGCCTCTCGGTCTCCCGAGTCGGTGGTAAAGCCCAGCGCAAAGCGATGCGTCAGGTTGCCGGCCAGCTGCGTCTGAGCCTGGCCCAGTACAACGAGTTGGCTGCGTTTGCACAGTTCGGCTCGGACCTGGACAAAGGCACCCTCGCCAAGCTGACCCGCGGAGAGCGGATGCTGGAGATCCTGAAGCAGGGCCAGTTCGTTCCGATGGCGATGGAAGACCAGGTAATGGCTATTTACCTCGGCGTCAAGGGCATGGTCGACGACATCCCGGTAGACCTGATCCGTGATTTTGAGGTTGAGTTCCTGAAGTATATGAAGGCTGAAAAAGCGGCTGTCGGCGAAGACATCAAATCCAGCCTGGAAATTACTGATGCCAACGAGGCCAAGCTGAAAGAGGCCATTGAGGAATTCAAGAAGCGCTTCAAGTCACAGCATGGCATTAGTTAGCCGGCGCGCGAAGGTGAGGTGTTAATATGCCGTCAGTACGCGACCTAAGGCGCAAAATCAAGAGTGTGAAGAGCACTCAGAAGATCTGCAAGGCAATGAAGGCGGTGGCCACGGCCAAGATGGCCAAATCCCAGGAGCAGGTGCTTGCCGCCCGCCCCTACGCCCGCCAGTTGCATGAGGTTCTGGGACGGGTCGCCGGAGGTGCCCGCAACGTGAAGAATCCGTTGCTGGCCGTTCGTGACCCGAAAAAGGTGTGTTACGTCGTAATCACGGCCGACCGGGGTCTATGCGGGGGGTTTAACTCAAACATCCTGCGCTTGACTACCAAGGAGACCGCAAAATGGCCCGAGGTAGCATTGGTTCCGGTAGGACGTAAGGCGCGTAACTTCTTCCGCTTCCGTGCGTGGAAGACCGATAACGAGTACATCGGGCTGGGTGAGAATGTTAAGCCTGAACAGGCCAACGAGATCACCAACTTCGTAATCAAGAAGTACGTTGACGAGGAGTACGACGCCGTTTACCTGATCTACTCGAAATTTAAGAGTGTCATGGTGCAGATCCCGACGGTGGTCAAGCTCCTGCCCGTGGAGCCGCCCCAGGCGGAAGAGGGTGCCGAAGAGGCTAAGGCCGAAGCGAAGAGCAAGGCCGCCTACCTCTTTGAGCCGTCCGCCGAGGATGTTCTGGAGTTCCTGCTTCCGAAGTACGTCCAGAACAGCGTTTTCCAAGGCTTAATCGAGTCCAAGGCCAGCGAGCACAGCGCTCGGATGATGGCCATGGACAACGCTACCAAGAGCGCGGGCGAGCTGATCGACCGCGTTACGCTCCAAATGAACAGGCTGCGCCAGGAGAACATCACGAAGGAGCTTCTGGATATCGTGGGCGGCGCGGCAGCGCTGGAATAAAGGAGGTTCGGGAACGCAATGAGTGTAGGTCACGTAGTACAGATCATCGGCGTTGTCGTGGACATCCGGTTCCCACCGGGACAGGTCCCCGAGATTTTCAACGCCATCAAGATTACGAGCGATAAGGAAGACGTCTTCGGACGGAAAATCGACCTGACGCTAGAGGTAGCACAGCACCTGGGCAACAACGTAGCCCGGACGATTGCTATGTCCACCACCGACGGCCTTTCCCGCGGGATGCAGGCCGTTGACACCGGGAGCCCGATTATGATCCCGGTAGGCCGTCCGGCCCTGGGCCGTCTGCTTGACGTTCTGGGTAAGGGTATTGACGGCAAGGGTGAAGTGAAAAGCGACAAGTTCTACCCGCTCCACCGTCCCGCCCCGCCCCTGGTGGACCAGTCCACCCAGGTGGAACAGTTGGAGACCGGCCTGAAGGTTATCGACCTGCTAGTGCCCTTCGCAAAGGGTGGTAAGGTCGGAATGTTCGGCGGCGCCGGCGTGGGCAAGACCGTTATCGTGATGGAGCTCATCAACAATATCGCCAAGCAGCACGGCGGTATCTCCGTGTTTGCCGGCGTGGGCGAGCGTACCCGTGAGGGCGCCGAGCTACTCGAAGAAATGACCGAGTCCGGCGTTCTGGACAAGACCATGATGGTGTTCGGTCAGATGAACGAGCCCCCGGGCTGCCGTCTTCGGATCGCGCTCACCGGGATGTGTCTGGCCGAGTACTTCCGTGACGAAGAAGGCGCCGACACGCTCCTCTTCATCGACAACATGTTCCGTTTTACTCAGGCCGGTTCCGAGGTTTCGGCGCTTCTCGGCCGGATGCCCTCGGCCGTGGGTTATCAGCCCACCCTGGCTACTGAGATGGGCCAGCTCCAGGAGCGTGTTACCTCGACCGTCAAGGGTTCGATCACCTCGGTGCAGGCCGTGTACGTGCCCGCCGACGACTTGACCGACCCCGCGCCGGCGAACACGTTCGCGCACTTGGACGGCACCGTCGTTCTTTCCCGGCAGATCGCCGAGCTGGGCATCTACCCCGCGGTGGACCCGCTGGACTCGGTCTCCCGGATCCTGGACCCGATTGTTGTCGGACCGGAGCATTATGCGGTCGCCCGCGGCGTGCAGAAGGTTCTGCAGCGCTACAAGGAACTCCAGGACATCATCGCCATCCTCGGTATGGAAGAACTTTCCGAAGAGGATAAGCTCACCGTGGCCCGCGCCCGTAAGCTGCAGCGTTTCCTGTCGCAGCCTTTCCACGTGGCCGAGGCCTTCACCGGTCAGCCCGGACGTTACTGCTCCCTGAAGGAGAGTATCCGCGGGTTTAAGGAAATCCTGGCCGGAACGCATGACGGACTCCCCGAGGATGCCTTCTATATGGTCGGCACCATCGACGAGGCCGTGGAGAAGGGTAAGCAGATCTTAGAATCCTAAAGGATGTGGATGACGCATGGCGGAAAAAACCCAGATGCTATCGATCGTCACACCCCAGCGTGTGGTCTACGGTGACGAGGTTCGCTTCGTCTCGGCCCGCGGTGTGGACGGTGACTTGGGTGTCCTGCCCGAACACACCCCGCTGATTACCGGTTTGAAGCCGGGTGTAGTCCGCATCCAGAAGGACGGCAAATGGACCAGTTATGCAGTTGCCGGTGGGTTTTTGGAGGTGCGTGATAGCCGTGTAGTGATACTGGCTAACGCAGCCGAGAGCCCGGACCTGATCGACGTCAAGCGTGCCGAAGCGGCGAAACAGCGTGCCGAAGAGCGCCTCGCCTCAAAGGCCGCAGACATCGACCTGATGCGGGCAAAGGCCGCGCTGATGCGCGCTCTGGCCCGTTTGGATGTGGCCCAGAGTAAATAGACAGAAAACGTTAAGTTAAGGGCCAGGACATTAACTTAACAAAGAGTTTCATTTCAAACCAGGTCGGTGCCACCGACCTGGTTTTCCCTTTCTCTCTCCTGTATAAATGATGCGGGAAAAGCATATCCTTTGGATATAGGAAATGATTCCCATCATCTAGGGGGAGAGCGGATATGAAAAGGTTGATTATCGGGCTATTCCTGGTGGCCGTTGCCCTGACCCTCGCCTTTCCGGATTTAGCCCGTGAACGTTATGAGCAATACGTGGATATCGAGCGACCGAAGCCACCCTCCGTGGTGCGCATGTATGTCCACGACAGCGACCAGATCGTTAACCTGTCGTTGGAAGACTACATCGTCGGAGTGGTAGCTGCCGAAATGCCGGCCGAGTTTCATCCCGAGGCGCTCAAGGCCCAGGCCCTCTGCGCCCGGACCTACATGTTGAAACGGTTGGGGGCCGGCGGAGTGGCCAATACCATCCATCCCGGGGCGGACGCCTGTGACGACCCGCGTCACGGTCAGGGCTGGCTGTCGCGTGAACAGCTGCGCGAACGCTGGGGAACGTTGGATTACTACCGGTACTATTATCGCATCAAGAAAGCGGTGGCCGATACCGAAGGCTTGGTCATTACCCACGGGGGCGAACTGATCGACCCGGTGTACCACTCGTCCTGCGGCGGCAGCACCCAGCATTCCGAAGACGTCTGGCAGGTAGCGTTGCCTTATTTGCGCGGTGTCACCTGCCCACACGACCACGACCCCTACCCCGGTGACCGGAAGCGTTTCACGCTGGAACAGGTCGACCAGGCACTAGGCACCGGGCTAGCCGCAGTTGCAGTGAGCGCCGGGGGTAACGCAAAGCCGATTGAAGTGTTGGAATACACCTCCACCGGCCGTCCGAAGACGCTCTCCGTAGCCGGGAAAACGCTGCCCAGCACCACCATACGCGAAAAGCTGGGCCTCAGATCCACGGATTTCAGCGCCGTAATAGAGGACGGGCACCTCGAGCTAGTCACCTACGGCCACGGCCACGGCGTCGGCCTCTGCCAGTGGGGCGCTAACGGCCTGGCCAAACACGGGTACGACTCCGAGGGGATCATCGGGCACTACTATATGAACGTAAAAGTAGAGCCGTACTAACCATTCCTTCCGCCCATTTAGGGCGGTTTTCTTTTTGTAGGCCAAGCATTTCTTGAGTTTCCGCGCATATAGATTCTGTAACAGCTTACCGGGGGGTAGGGTGATGCAGGAATACATTCAGAAGCGGGTACTCGATATTTGTGCCTACATTCTGGAGACTAATGCCACTGTGCGGCAGACGGCTACAAAATTCAACGTCAGCAAGAGCACAGTACATAAAGACATGACCGAAAGGCTTCCTTCTTTGAACAAGAAGCTGGCCACTAAGGTCCGCACCGTGCTGGAATACAACAAGGCTGAGCGGCATCTTCGGGGCGGCGAAGCCACCCGCCGGAAGTATAAAGAAACTGGATAACTTTCCTGAACAAGGAGGAAATCTGCCACAAAATGTAGAAGTTACCTATTGAACACCCGGAGTTTGTCGGGCGTGTAACTGAGGCGCAGCCAACGACCTGTTCCCCCTTTTTTGGACGATACAGTGGACAGGCCTGTCAAACAAGGGAATAAAGGTTCAATAGGGGATGGTATGATGTTAAACTTGGCGCCGGATATCGGAATTGATCTGGGTACGGCTACCGTCCTGGTCTATGTTAAGGGTAAGGGAATCGTACTAAGAGAGCCCTCTGTGGTGGCGATCAACAAGGATACCGGCAAGATAATAGCAGTCGGAACTGAAGCAAGACGCATGCTGGGGCGGACTCCCGGAAACATTGTGGCGATCAGACCGCTCAAAGAGGGTGTGATCGCAGACTTCGACGTTACCGAGAGGATGCTGCGTTACTTTATCCATAAGGCCGGCTGCCGGAAGCTCTTCCTACGCCCACGCGTTATGATCTGCATCCCGGCTCAGGTTACCGGAGTTGAAGAGCGTGCTGTCCGTCAGGCAGCCATCCAGGCTGGAGCCCGCCAGGCACACGTCATTGAAGAACCGATGGCGGCGGCACTGGGTGCCGGCATTGACGTTTCCTTAGCCTCGGGCGTAATGATCGTTGACATCGGCGGGGGCACCACCGACGTAGCGGTCATATCCCTGGGTGGCATCGTCTGCGCCGCCTCACTAAAGGTCGGCGGGGACAAGTTCGATGAAG
This sequence comes from Desulforudis sp., assembly GCA_019084485.1. Classification (GTDB taxonomy): domain Bacteria; phylum Bacillota; class Desulfotomaculia; order Desulfotomaculales; family Desulforudaceae; genus SURF-60. Next base: position 15,422 of record JAHRFU010000030.1, read on the forward strand.
CCATTGTGAAATATATTCGTAAAGAGTTCGGACTCCTAATCGGCGAACGCAGTGCTGAGAACCTGAAGATTGAAATCGGAAGCGCTCACCCTACAAAGACAGAACACCGTACAATGAACATTCGTGGGCGCGATCTGATGACCGGGCTGCCCCAGTCGGTTACCGTCTCCACATACCAGATCTGGGAAGCCATTCAGGAACCGCTCAGTGCCGTAATCCATGCCACTAGGGAAGTACTGGAGCGCACCCCTCCCGAACTGGCGGCAGACCTTGTCCACAAGGGCGTTATCCTCACCGGCGGCGGCGCCCTCTTAAACGGAATGTGCGATCTCATCAGATCCGAAACCGGACTCCCGGCCTTCCTGGCTGAAGACCCGGTAAGCAGCGTGGCCCTAGGTACCGGACGAGCCCTGTCAATGATGAACTTCCTGCCTCAGGTCAAAGAAGCAAAAATCTTCAAGCGCGTCGGCTAGGGGTCAGACTTAAAAAGTTAAAAAGTTGATAAACACCTACAGCCCCGGGCCCCACAGCTCGGGGCTGTGTTTTCTGCCAAGAAAAAACACTGAAGACCATATGGCAAATGTCTGAAAATCGGATATACTGATTATAGGAGGTGGTCAGCTTGGCTTCAGAAACAACGAAGGTGGGACGACGGGGTACGATTGTAATCCCAGCCTCACTTCGACGTCAGTACTGTATGGATGAGGGAAGCCTAATAGTGGCCGAACCTACACCGGAGGGTATCTTGTTGCGTCCGGCTGTTGCCTTGCCGGTCGAAACGTATTCACCGATCCAGAAGGCTGAATTTCTTCTGAATAACGCAGTATCTGATGATGATATGCGATGGGCGGAAGAAGAGATTCGTAAAATGGGGCTGGATCCGAATGCTGTCCGTTCGGATGCTAAGGAATAGTTATGGATCGTGTTTTTCTCGATGCAAATGCACTCTTTTCGGTTGCATATGGCAGTAAAGGGTTAAGAACACTATGGAACTGGGCTCGTGAAGGCAGATGTTTGTTGCTGAGCTCAGCTTACGCTGTAGAGGAAGCTCGCCGGAACCTTCAGCCCAGGCATCGGGCTCAACTAGCAGAACTGATAGGCACAATGGCAATCGTAGCCGAGGCCCATCTTGCATTTGCTGAGCTGCTGAGGCTTCCTGAGAAGGATAAACCGATATTGGCTGCGGCAATCAATGCGCGGGCAACCCACTTATTAACCGGCGATCTACGCCACTTCGGCAGTCTACGGGGGCAATTCATACAGGGCGTCTTGGTATGTACACCCCGCGACTATTTTGATGCGAACCCAATCAGTTAATTTCTTGAAAGGAATAAATGAAATGTATTTCGAAACCAAAGGTGAACAGAACACGGCGGAAACCGTCCGGCTGACCGTTGAGCGGGCTAAGGAACTGGGCATCAAGAAGGTCGTAGTCGCTTCTTGCACTGGGCGTACGGCCGAGCTGTTCCTGGACAGTGGGCTGGAGATCGTCTGCGTCACTCACCAAGTGGGTTTTGCGAAGCCCGGCGAGGATGAGTTGCCTGCCGAGATGCGGCGGAAACTGCAGGAGCGCGGTGTGGCCGTCCTGACCACCACCCACCTGATGGCCGGGCTGGACCGGGCGCTGCGCTTTCAGTTCCAGGGGGTCTACCCGGCTGAGATCGTGGCCACCACCCTGCGCATGTTCGGGCAGGGGGTTAAGGTCTGTGCCGAGATCTGTGGCATGGCTGCCGACGCC
>JAHRFU010000018.1 GCA_019084485.1 Desulforudis sp.
TACGGCCCGACATTGGCTATATTATGTAAATGGTGATGTGAAGAGCCGTATGCCTTAGTTGGGCTAGTACGGTTCTGTGAGGGGGGCTGGGACAATTCGTACACGCAGAGGTTCAAAGAGTCCCGCTTCTACTCGACACTATTTCACGACGTAATCTACCCCACCACCTGTCGTTTTGTATCATAGAAGGCTTAGAACGGGGATGTGTCTTACATACGAGAAAAAGTAGCCTGTCCCCGATTCCCGCCCTGAGCAGATTCCGCTGTCACGTACGTGTTTGTGTAGGCAATCCCTCAGGAAAGCGCACAGCACCAGACAAAAGTTTTCATCATTCGTGGTGCCGGTCGTTGGACGGAATGGGGCGACTGTCCCCTTTTCTGATCCAGTATTAAAGGATAACGGTGAAGAACCAGATGATCATTACGGTGGCGATGCCGAACTTCAGGACGGTGCCGCCGAGGAAACCGATCAGGGTGCCGATCCCGACCTGCACGGCGCGGGAGGGTGAGCCTCCAGCCAGGAGTTCTCCGGCCAGGGCCCCGGCAAACGGCCCGACGATGACGCCAAAGGGGCCGAGCAGCAGAACACCGAAGAGGATCCCGATCACGCTACCCCAGAGGGCAGCTTTGGAACCACCGAACCGCTTGACACCCCAGACATTAGCCGCATAATCAACGACGAAGGCGAGCGCCACGCCGACCGCCTGCCCCAGGAAAAAGGCGAGGGTGAGGGTCTCGAACCCGGTGAGGAAGCCGTACACCAGCATTCCCAGCCAGATCAGGGCGATACCCGGGATGATCGGGAACACGATTCCGATAGCCCCCACCGCGAAGAACAGAACGGCAATACCTACGGCCAGCGTAGACAAACAGACAACCACCTTCCGATTCGGAAAGAGTACCTCACTTATTTTACCCTGAATCCGTGACGATAGATAGCACAAAGCGCCTAAATGGATAATATTGTCGCTAATAACACTTTGTTCCTTCGAGACGCTATTGTAATCAAATTTTTGATGACCGTTCGGATTCGCCGGCGCTGTGCCTTGTTTCTCAAGGGCACTACCTTGTGACCAAGTTGTACGGTCATTTGACGCATGATGCGCAGAATATTGTAAGCCAGAACCCCCAGAAGGAGAATCAGGGCGTTGGTTTCAAACTTTCCGGTGGGTAACCGTTCCAGATCCAGATCTGTTTTGATTTCACTGTGAAACTGTTCGCTTGTTCCGTGATCGTGATACAATTCAACGATGGTGTGTGCCGGATCCGGCAGCGAAGTCCAATAGGTATCTACTTCAATCTCCGGAGTAAGTAAGATTTGACCGTTGGCCAGGATGTTTCTTTCTACAACCCTGTACACCAAATGCCGTTCTTTATCGAATCCTTTGGGCCTACGCATGACACTGCCCATGTAAACTATCTTGCCTTCACGTTTTATGCATCCCGGCCCATACTCTTTTGCCGTAGCCAGCCAGGTTTCCAGAGATTCTATTCGCAGATTACGCTTGACAAGGTAGTCGGTTTGATTTGCTTCACAGATACGAATGTTGTCGGCGCTGTCATTTCCGGAGTCCAAGCGTACCAAAAGAGGCAGTTTGGTGATCCGGCGGGTGTATTGGAACGTTTCTTGCAAAAACTCGGGGGTTCCTTTTTGGCAATGGTCTTTTCCGCAACGTAATTGTGCATTGACACAGTAACCTTCCTGGCCCAAATAGGTTCAAATCGGTCTTGCTCAACAATGCACCCACTAGCGCCAACCCAGAATGTGGCGTCAGGAATTCGTTGGACTGCTCAATGATAAATTTCACGTTCATGCGTTCACCCCGCAGGTGAGATTATGAAGACCTGATTATCCTTCATTATCTCTATTATACAGGGAATTACGCTTAATTTCTAGTGCTTTGTCATTATTTGGGTCACGGATTCAGGTTTACCATAAGGATTTGTCTTCCGACCAACCAAAAGGTGTGTCCCATGGATAATCGCGAAGCTATACTTGCCGTATTTGCGACTGATGAAGGCCTTGGGCGGCAAGGAACAAAGAGGTGAAGGACGGTACGCGTCGGATTGTTAACCATAGACCTCCATTTCAGCGAAGCCCGGAGTTTGAAGGATCGGAGACGCATCCTGAAAAGCCTGCTGGCCCGGCTCGGGAACCGTTATAACGTTTCTGTGGCCGAATCAGGGGAAAGTGAGATGTGGCAACGGGCCGAAATTGGGGTGGCGGTGATCAGCAACAGTACGCCGCACGTGCACGAGATGCTGTCGGAAGTGATGCGTTTCGTAGAGTCCCAGCCAGCGGTAACTGTAATCAGTTCACATATGGAAGTAATGTGAAAAAATAGATTGCCAGAAAACAGAGGATTTTGGCGCTTCTCTGTGGAAGAGGGAATTTTTATGCCTTAGCCGGCACTACCGGTTCGGGCTTTTTATAAAGGAAGGGATGTATTAATCAGTTGACTCCCCAACTGACTATCAAAGGTCTGACCTTACATTTCGGGGGCGTTACTGCCCTTACCGGAATCTACCTCGAGATCACGCGGGGTGAGATCCTGGCCGTGATCGGCCCGAACGGGGCCGGCAAGACCAGTCTCTTAAACTGCATCAGCGGCCTGTACCGGCCGAGTGATGGCAAGATCGCCTTCGAAGAACGGGAAATCACCGGTATGGCACCGTACCAGCGGGCACGCTTGGGGATCGGACGTACCTTCCAGAATATTGAGCTGTTCAAACATATGACCGTGCTCGAGAACCTGATGCTGGGCCGGCATATTCACCTTAAGTCCGGCCTGATCTGCAGCGGACTGTACTGGGGCCGGGCGCAGCGCGAGGAAGTGAAACACCGTCGCCGCGTAGAGGAGATCATCGACTTCCTCGAGATCCAGAGTATCCGCAAGCAGCCGTGGTTGAAGACCAGGAGCAGGTCGACAAGATGCTCGAGATCAAGGATGAGATGCCGAAGGTAGAGAAGGTCGTCTTCTACGACGACAAGGGGATGAAGAACTACCGCGATCTACGACCCGCAGGGGAAAAACCCCGACTATTGGCGCTGGGGAGCGGCCATGGAATCGGCCGGTTTTGTCCCCGGTGATGTTGTTCAAAACACGTTTTCGTACCATCTTACTCCGGCCGGAATGATGTTTGACAGTGCCCTGCGCGCCTTGGGTTGTACGGTGGTGCCCGCCGGTGTGGGGAATACCGAGATTCAGGTCAACGTTATGCGCGACCTACCAGGGATACGGTACGGCGGACCTCGGGTGCGTTGCCTATGAATGTACCGAGCGGCGCGGCTTTCACCTGGCACTGAGTGTAATTGTGGAGATCCTGGATCCGGAAACCGGGGATAACCTCCCTGACGGTGAGCCCGGCGAGGTGGTGGTCACGGTAATGGAACCGCTGTACCCGTTGATTCGTTTCGGAACCGGCGATCTGGGGATGATGCTTACCGATCCTTGCTCCTGCGGACGTCCAGCCAGGCGTTTGGCCGGTATTTTCGGACGGACGGCGGACGGGGTCAAGGTGCGTGGGCTGTTCCTGTACCCGCATCAGATCGAAGCTCTTGAGGATCGCATTCCGGAGATCCGGTTCTGTCAGGCGGTGGTGACCACATCCGATTTTCGTGACGTCCTGACCCTGAAGGTGGACAGTGTAGACGGGATCGACCCAGATGCGCTGAAGGGAAAAGTGGCCCGCGAGGCCAAGGCCTGTCTGCGGCTGACTTCGGCCGTGGAGATAGTAACGGCAGACTCCTTTGGGGATAATAAGCGGAAGGTCGTCGACCTGCGCAATTGGGAATAGGAGTGACCGTCAGTGGGTAGAAGAGTCCTTCTGGTAATTGATATGCTGCACGATTTCGTTTCGCCGCAAGGGGCACTCTTTTGTGGCGAGGCGGCACAGAGGATTATCCCTTTTGTCCGGGACAAGGTACGTGAGTTTGAGCATGCTGATGAGCCGATTATCTATATCAATGATGCTCACGCCGAGGATGACCTGGAGTTCGCACGCTTTCCCCGGCATTGTGTGGCCGGGTCAGAGGGGGCCGGCCTGATTCCGGACGTGCAGCCCGGTAACAGCCGGCGTGACCGGGTCTATACCATCGAAAAGAGACGCTACAGCGGGTTCTTTGAAACTAATCTGGGCGAGATTCTGGAGACCCTTGCCCCCGACGAAATTCACGTGGTCGGGGTGTGCACAAATATCTGTGTCCTCTACACAGTGGAGGAACTGCGGAATCGCGATCTGGCCACGGTCGTGTACCGTCAGGGCATGGCGAGCTTTGATGAGGAAGCGCATACCTGGGCCCTGCAGCAAATGACGGACGTACTCGGTGCCCGTATTGAATAGGAAATAATTTTCTAGACGCAAGTACCATCGTTTTAGCCGACCGCAGTCGGCTATCGCCTTTTTTCAGGACTTAGACCGGGTCAGAAGCCCTTCTTTCCGGTGCGAATACCACAGGGGTAGAGACAAAGGATATCGGTAAGCTAGGGTAAGCTACTTTGATGGGAAGGAACAATATGCTGTTGGACAAGTTTTACCTCCGGAGCGTAAAATAGGTTTCGGAGGAGGGGAGTTCCTTGGTTGACGGTAACGGTGTGGTACTGCGGAAATACCGTGAGGGAAACATCACGGCGGCGTTTGGAACCGACCTCTTTATCCACGGAATCACCTTTGTCCCCAATATGCTTCTGGAGTTTTATCCCCGGATGGGGCTTGACGAGTCTGAGGTCATGCTCCTGATTCATCTGCTCCGGATGCGGGCGCAGGACAAGAACCTGTATCCCTCCCGGGAGGAACTCGGAGAATGCCTTTCCGGAGGCGTGGAGCAGGTAGACCGAGATCTCGCCCGTCTTCGTGAGAAGAAAATTCTCGCGGTTACTGACTACTATCTTGAAGACAAAAAAACCGTCACCGAGGGTTATGACTTTGAGGTTCTCTTCGAGCGACTGTCGGAGCTTTGGGCCTGCAGTAAGGTTTCAGAGATCGAACGCGCAAAGGACGCACTGGAAAAAGAGGACGGCGAGCTGGAGAATCCCGAATTAGGGAAGCTGTACGAGGCGTTTGCAGGGGAGTTTGGGCGCCCGCTTTCGCCGATCGAGGTTGATCAGATCGACCAGTGGCACAGTAAAGTCGGCCCGATCCTGGCCCGCGAGGCGTTGCGCCGGTCGGTGCTCCTCGGTAAGTACAACTTTAGGTACATCGATAGCATTATACTGGAGTGGCAGAAGAACCGGTTGCTGACACTGGAGGAGATCACTGCTTACGAAAAAGACTTCCAACAGCGCCGGAACAATAAGAAGGCCCCCCGCAAGACAACCGTGAATAACCGTGATAAAGAGATAGCGCTGATTAAGACACTGTACATGAGCTAAGGAGAGCACGGAAACGTGGTTGATTGTCCATTCTGTAATAACAGCGGGTTGATTCTGGAGAACGACCTAGCCAGGCCGTGTGAGTGCATCCAGCAGCGCAAACTGGTGAAGCGACTGACCCTTTCCCATCTGACCCCCATGCTGCAAACCCTTACCTTTAACCGCTTTTCATTTAATTACTACTCTTCCCAGGCGACACCGAACCGTAAGTATTCATACCTGGAGGCGGCCAAACGTGCCCACCGGGCGGCGCTGGAGTTCTGTGAGCGCTACGGGAAGGACGGCTATGCCGAAGGGATGCTGATTCAGGGTGGCGTCGGCAGCGGGAAGACCTTCCTGGCCTGCTCCGTTGCCAACCGCCTGCTAGAGGACGGTCACCAGGTGCTGTTTCTGATCGTGCCGGACTTTCTGGATCAAATCCGGTCTTCATACGATGTGAACGGCAGTGGAACCAGTGAAAGTGATCTGATGGAAAGTGCCCGTGACGTTCCCCTGCTAATCCTGGATGACCTTGGTGCCCACCAGTACACCGACTGGTCGCGGCAGAAAATCTACTCCCTGATCAACTATAGGGTCAATCACCAACTGCCGGTGATTGTGACCACCAACATCACCGACCTTACCGCCCTCTACGACCACCTCGGCGAACGCACCGTCTCCCGCCTGATGCAGGTGTGTCAGCTATGGCATCTCGGGGTCGAGATGGACATCCGCCTCATCAAGCGCAAAGAATCCGAGCGCACCAGACGAACTTCCTAATTTTTTGCCCTTATTAACCATGGGCGGGCCTTTTTGGGCTTTATTAAAATATTTTTTTGAATAATTATCGGTTTCTTCATACAAAATAGACTCTGTGCTAATTAAGGAGGAGACCAATGAATGCCATGGCGACAAGAATTAAGGTGATTTTGCTTTCTACCCTGGTCTGTATGTGGCTGAGCATGGGGACGGCTTTCGGAAGTCAGCCGGTTTACTACACGGTCAGTGAAGGAGATACCCTCTACGGCCTTGCCGAACAATACGGTGTTTCGATAGGTGCGGTTACGGTGGCCAATTCACTCCGGAGTTCGCTCATTTTCCCGGGGCAGACGCTTATTGTACCGGACCAGCTAAGCCTTCGGCGTGGGAATGTCACTCCGGACGACCTTGAACTGTTGGCCCGGGTCATCCACGCCGAGGCTCGCGGAGAATGCATTGTCGGACAGGTGGCGGTGGGTGCAGTGATTCTAAACCGGCTGGCCAGCCCGGATTTCCCGTCCCGGCTTGAGGAGATCATTTACCAGAGAACCCAAAACAACGTGTATCAGTTTTCGCCGGTCGGGGACGGCACGATCAATCTGGTACCGGATGACAGAGCCTTTGAGGCGGCACGGATGGCCCTGATGGGTCAAGATCCGACCAACGGAGCCCTGTTTTTCTACAATCCGGTCAAAGCTCAGGATACGTGGATCCGAACGCTTCCGGTCGTGACGGAGATCGGCAACCATGTCTTTGCCACCAAAATATAGGGAATAGTAGTTGGAACATTGAATTAATTTAAATAGCGCCTTATTGGCGCTTTTTTCCTGACTTTTGACAGGAGATTATGATTGTTTAGCGAATAGCTGATAAAAAGCGGCGGCACAGCACAGGATATCTTGTAGCCATAACAGGTAAGAGGGTGACGGGTATTGGGTCGACTGACTTCCTTTTTTAGCCCGCAATCGGTGGCCGTTATCGGTGCCTCCAAGGCGCGTGGGAAGATTGGCAACATTATCCTCCGTAACGTGATTGAGAGCGGTTACGAAGGTAAGATATATCCAGTTAATCCAAAGGAAACTGAAATCGAGGGTTACCCTGTTTTCCGGTCGATCGATGAAATTCCGGGCGCGGTTGAACTGGCTGTGGTGTCTGTTCCGGCACCGCTTGTTATACCGGTCATCGAAAGCTGCGGCCAATCGGGTGTTAAACACGCCGTGGTAATCAGTGCCGGGTTTAAGGAGATCGGTACCGAGGGTCTGGCCAGGGAAAAGGAATTGCTTGCTGTCGGTCGGAAATACGGAATGCGCATCTTGGGGCCGAACTGTGTCGGCGTGATGGATACGCACACCCCGTTCAATGCCTCCTTCGCGGCCGGGTTTCCCCAGCGCGGAGAAATTGCCTTCATCTCTCAGAGCGGCGCGATGCTGGTGGCTATTCTAGACTGGAGCCTGGGCAGCGGTCTTGGTTTCAGCAAGTTCATCAGCCTCGGAAATAAAGCCGACCTGGACGAAGCGGACTTCATCCTGGATGCGGCCGATGACCCCACCACTAAGGTGATCCTGTGCTACATCGAAGACGTATCCAACGGCGAACGGTTCCTTGAGGTCGCCAAGCGAGTGAGCAGGATTAAGCCCGTGATCATTCTGAAGTCGGGTGCCAGTCAGGCCGGCGCTCAGGCGGCGTCCTCGCACACCGGCGCCTTGGCCGGCAGCGACTTGGCTTATGACACCGCCTTCGGGCAAACTGGGATTATCCGGGCTCGGAACATGTCTGAACTCTTTGATCTGGCCACGGCATTTGCAAAACAGCCGATTCCGAAAGGCGACCGTCTGGCGATCGTCACCAATTCGGGGGGGCCTGGTATTGTGGCCACGGACACCACTGAGGCGCAGGGGCTGACGATGGCACGTTTTAATAAAGACACTCTGGACGCACTGGCTGGGAACCTTCCCCGGGAGGCTAACATCTACAACCCGGTGGATGTCCTAGGTGACGCCCGTCACGAGCGCTTCCGCTTTGCCATGGAAACGGTTATGGCCGATCCGAATGTGGACGCCATGGTGGTTCTGGTTTGCCCAACGGCGACCTCTGAGCCGCTGGAGACGGCCGAAGCGATTGTGGCCGTGGCTAAAGCTCATCCGGAGAAACCGGTCTTTGGGGTCTATATGGGCGGGCCGACCCTGGAATCGGGGGCCCAGTTTCTGACCCAGGCAGAGATTCCGTCGTTTGTTTTCCCCGAGACGGCGGTTTCGGCGTTAGCCGGAATGGCCCGGTACCGCAGGATTAAGGAGCGCAGTGTGTCGGAGTCACTGCCGGAGTTGGAGGGGCTAGACAAGGATACCGTACGGCGCGTCTTTGACGAAGCGAAGGCCGACGGGAGGGTGGTTTTGCTGGGCAGTGAAGGGGCCACCGTAGCTGAAGCCTACGGCATCCCGGCGGCACCAACGCGTTTGGCCACTCGGGCCGAGGAGGCGGTTGCCTTCGCGGAGGAACTCGGCTATCCGATTGTGCTCAAGGTAGCTTCGCCGAAGATTATCCATAAGACCGATATCGGGGGCGTGCGCATGGGACTGGAGACGCCCGGTGAAGTGATGGCCGGGTTCTGGGCAGTGATGTCCAACGTCCAGCGTTCCCTGCCGAACGTGATTCCCCACGGCATTGACGTTCAGAAAATGTCGCCCAAGGGGCAGGAGATTATCATCGGGATGTCCCGCGACGTGCATTTTGGGCCGCTGATCGCCTTTGGGCTTGGCGGTATCTATGTGAACCTGCTTAAAGACGTGTCCTTCAGACTGGCGCACGTGCTCACCCCGGCCGAGATCCAAGAGATGATCGTGGAAACCAAGGCGTACACATTGCTCAGGGGGTATCGCGGGCAAAAGCCAAGTGACATTCCGGCCCTGGTGGATATTATTACCCGGGTAGCCAGGCTGGTTCTGGACTTTCCCGAGATTACCGAGATGGATATCAACCCGGTGTTTGCCTATCCTTCGGGGGCAAGCGCCCTTGATGTGAAAATAACCATATCGTGAGGTGTAAAACTATGAAGAGCCTCTACCTTATCGGTGCTCCAGGTAGTGGGAAAACGGCGGTGGCCCTGGGACTGGCGCTGAAACTGCGCAAGGAGGGGGTTAATGCCGGGTACTTCAAACCGGTGGGAACCACAGCGGGCGTTCTGGGTAAGCACGACGACGACGGAGTGTTAATGCAGAAGGTGCTCGGGATGGATGAGGATCTGGAGACCATTGTGCCCTTCACGGTGGCGAATTTCTATATTTCGAACTTTAAGCACCCGGATAAGTGCCGTGAACGGGTTTTGCAGTGCTACAACCGGATCGCCGCCAAGTATGAGGTCGTGATTATTGACGGAACCAGCTTCCCCTGGGTTATGGCCAGCTTTGGACTGGACGCGATCACCCTGGCTGCGGAATTGGGAGCCGGTATCCTGTGCACGATCCAGGTGGAGAACGACTTCGACTTTGACGAGGCCCTCTTCTTCAACCGGCACGCCGAGTCCCGAGGAGTGGCGGTGGTCGGCACGATCTTCAATAACATCCCCCGCCAGATGCTGGCTAAGACCGAAGGCGTGTATTCCCAGCTCCTGACCGGATTCGGTTACGAGTTCCTGGGGGCCATTCCGAGCCGGCGCGAGATCTATTCACCGACCGTGGCCGAGTATCAGGAAGCGCTGAACGGGGAGGTCCTGGCTGGTGAGGAACATCTGGATCTGCTGGTCGAAGACGTACTGGTCGGGGCAATGACGATCGAGAGCGCCCTGGATACCCTGCGGCGCGCCCTGAACAAGGCGGTGATCATCGGCGGCGACCGATCAGACTACGCTCTGGCCGCCCTGGAAACCAGCACCTCGGTGTTGATCCTGACCGGGGGCTTGTATCCGAATATCCGGGTTATCGCCCGGGCGGAAGAAAAGGGTGTGCCGGTAATTCTGGTACACTACGATACGGTGACTACGGTGGAGCGAATCTCAGAAGTGACGCGCCGGATTAAGCCTAAGGACAGCAAGGCTATCGCCATGGCCTTGGAGAACATTGAGCAGTACTGTCGCTGGGAAGCGATTCTGGAGCGGCTACGAGCCTGACAAGCTCTCGCAAATAACCATCCCACCCGCGAAATGGGTGGGATTTTTTTATTTTCCGAGTCGGTATATTAAATGCCGGAGTTCATATATATATAGTGTTAATGTCCACCTATGGAAAAAAATTCATCCCAAGGGGATTGTCCCGGGGGGGATGCGTAAACGTTTAGAGCTTTGGGTCGGATACCTATACGGATCAAAACCTTGAAAACTAAAGGGGGGAAGTTAGTCAGATGGAACAGCTCGACATCTTTCGCGACATTGCGGAACGCACGGGCGGGGATATCTATATCGGAGTGGTCGGGGGGGTACGGACCGGCAAGTCGACATTCATAAAAAGGTTCATGGAATTGCTGGTTATACCCAACATCAAGAACGTCCACGACAAGGAAAGAGCCAAGGATGAGCTCCCTCAGAGCGGTGCGGGCCGTACCGTGATGACCACGGAGCCGAAGTTTGTACCCAATGAGGCCGTCGAAATCCTGGTGAACCAGAACCTCAAACTGAAGGTTCGCTTGGTTGATAACGTCGGGTACAGAGTAGAAGGGGCGATCGGGTACGAGGAAGAGGAATTCCCGAGAATGGTATCCACCCCTTGGTTTGAGGAGCCGATTCCGTTTGAAGAGGCCGCGGAATTCGGAACCCGTAAGGTGATTACTGAGCATTCCAGCATCGGCCTGGTGATCACGACGGACGGCAGCATCACGGACATCCCGCGCGAAAACTACGTCCAAGCTGAGGAGCGGGTAGTCAGTGAACTTAAGGAAATCAATAAGCCATTTATCATAGTCTTAAACTCAACGCACCCTACCGCACCGAGCACGTTGGAACTGGCCCAGGATCTGCAGCAGAAGTATGACATTCCGGTTCTTCCGCTGGACTGCGCCGAACTTGGCCAGGCGGACATTATGAACATCCTCGAAGAGGTCCTGCTTGAGTTCGGTGTTACCGAGGTTAAGATCGATGTCCCGCGCTGGATCCAGGAACTGAACGTCAGCCACTGGCTCCGCGACAAGTTTGAATCCGCCGTACGCGACGCCATCCGCCGGGTGCACCGTGTCCGGGACATCGGCCCGGCCACAGAAATGCTCGCCGAGAACGACTTTGTGGAAGAGGTCAGCCTGTTGGAAGTCGATCTGGGTACCGGTACCGCCACCGTGGACATCAAGGCCAAAGGGGGACTGTTCTACCAGGTGATCAAGGAGCACACCGGTTTCGAGATTACCGGAGAGCACGACCTCTTCAGATTGATTGCGGACTTGGCAGTGGCCAAGCGTGAATACGACAAAGTCGCTTCGGCGCTGGCTGAAGTTCGTGAGACCGGTTACGGAGTGGTTACGCCCAAGCTTGAGGAGATGAACCTGGAGGAGCCGGAACTGATCAGACAGGGCAACCGGTTCGGTGTCCGCCTCAAGGCCAGTGCACCGTCGCTCCACGTCATCAGGGCCGACATCACGACGGAAATCACGCCCATTATCGGAACCGAGAAACAGTGCGAGGAACTGGTCCGTTATATACTCAACGAGTTTGAAGACAATCCCAAGCAGATTTGGAACTCCCAGATTTTCGGCAAGACTTTGCATGACCTGGTCCGCGAAGGGATTCAGAATAAGCTGCACCGGATGCCGGAAAACGCCCAGGTTAAACTGCAGGAGACTTTGCAGCGGATTGTGAACGACGGTAGTGGTGGTCTTATCTGCATCATCATCTAGGAGACCGCTGCTTGCGTGTCCTCGCAGAGGGTGTTCGAAGAGTGCTCGTCTTCCGCGCGCGGTTTATCCTCGCAGAGGACTTGTTATTCACGGTCTCCCGGGTTCTAACAAGAAACCCTTCTCAGAGAGAAGGGTTTCTATGTTAAGGAGCCCGTAATGACCTTCGCTCCGGCTACCACAGATTTCTGCGTAGCCTATGACAATCTTTCGACTGCCACAGACCATTACGAAACCTATGACAACCTTTGCTCGACCAAAGCAGCTACCTTGAGAGCCACTGACAATCTTTCGACTGCCAGTAACCCTAACCTCGTATAAACAAAGCTCCGGCAACCACTTTGATCTTAGCTCGAACAATATGCCTCTCTTACGACCCAGAAACAATCTTTCGACTGCTCCTGAGCCTGCCAAGAAACATATTGCTCTTCCCGCTGGCCGATATCGAGCCTTAACTTAGACCCGATATCAACCTTTGGCCGACTACTACCGAGCCTTAATGACCCGGTAGCAGTCTTGGCTCGGCCATTACGAACCCTTGTAGCGTAGTATAACCACCAGTTGTCAAATTATCAGGAGATACTGATGCAATATCTGGGCTGTGCGCTTTTGAATAGAAGGCGTCTGTATTGGGAAAAAATATAATTGTAGTTATCTAGTTATTAATGGACTTGTTTCTGTACATACTAGTTTCTAACAAAAAACTCCAGAGGAGGGATAATATGATCAGCAGTCCGGCAACCCTTACCGAGTATTTTCTCCAGGTGGATCACCGTTTACCGGAGGAAGCCACCCGTGTGCTCAGAGCACTTGGAGACCAGGGAAGGATGAACAAGGAAGAACTGTCCCTGACCTCCCGGGTTAAAAGAGCAGTCCTCGACCACATCATCATGCAGTTGTACGCCTTGGGCCTCGTTGATGTCACAGCTGAAGGCAAGAGCAAGATCTGCAGCCTGACCAGACTTGGCTGGGAATTCGTCGCCCTAAAGGACGATCGGATCATCCAGTAGAGCGGGTCCGACGTGGCCCGCTTCTATTGTGCGCAGGATGGTTACTGTTTTATAATTGACTAAATTGTAGAATTGGAGTAACTAGTTGCAAGACAGAAGAATCTGGCGGCTAATGCCGGGCAGCCTGCTCCTGGAACGCATTCTGCGCCAGGAGTTTGGCTGTTCAGGGATCATGGCGCGTCTTTTAGTCAATCGGGGCGTTCTTACGGCTGAGGACGCACGCCGCTTCATCTCCGGCAGTCTGGCCGACTTGCACAGTCCGACCCTGCTGCGCGGGGTGGCGGAGGCAGCCGGGTTAATTTCGGGAGCGCTGGAACGCCAGGATAAGATTTTAGTATATGGTGATTACGACGTCGACGGGATGACCGCCACTGCGCTCATGATTAAAGTGCTGCGCAGCCTAGGCGGACAAGTCGGCTATTTTGTTCCGGAACGGGTGGACGGTTACGGATTAAAGGAGTCTAGCATCCGCCAAGCCGTAGATGAAGGCTATCGTCTATTGATAACCGTGGACACCGGAGTCACGGCTACGGCGGAGATTCGCCTGGCCCGGGAATTGGGCCTGGACGTGGTTGTAACGGATCACCACGAGCCCAACGGCGGGTTGCCGAAGGTACCGGTGGTCAATCCCAAGCGCCCGGACTGCCCCTACCCTTTCAAAGAACTGGCCGGGGTGGGCGTGGCTTACAAACTAGCGCAGGCCATTTGTCCCGGACTGGCGGGGTCAAGCCTGGATAAGGAACTGCTTGGTCTGGTTTGCCTGGGAACGGTGGCTGATGTTGTCCCGTTAATCAGTGAAAATCGAATTTATGTACGCCATGGATTGGAAAATCTGCGCCTAAATCCTGGGTTGAACGCCCTGGTGGAAAATGCCCGGGTGAACCGGGAACTCACGGTTCGGGATCTTTCTTTTGTGTTGGCTCCGCGTTTGAACGCGGCCGGACGGGTCGGGCAGGCCCGCCTGGGAGTGGAACTGCTCATGGCCGGGCCGGATGAAGCCGCTGATATGGCCTCTGAGTTGGCCGGTTTGAATACTTACCGGAAGGATCTGGAGAACACCATCGCCTCCGAGGTGCTGGCCGAAATGGCCACCTGGCGTGAAACCCCCAGTTTCCCTGTGTTTTGCGGAGAGGGTTGGCACGTCGGGATTTTGGGAGTTCTAGCCTCACGCTTTGCGCAGCGTCTTGATCGACCCCTTGCCTTCCTGAGCACAGACGGGGATATTATCCGCGGTTCCGCCCGCAGCGTGCCGGCGGTCGATCTTTTTCAGGTCTTCAAGCAGGGAGCACATCTTTTTACCGATTATGGCGGCCATAAACAGGCGGTCGGCTTTAGCATGCTTCGGGAGACGCTTCCGGAGTTTATTCGCCTGATCAACGAACAGGTTGCAGTCGCCCAGGAATCAGGGTTAGGGGTACTGGAACTGGAGACGGCGGTGGCTTTTGAAGACCTTACCCCGGAATTGATGGCAGAGATTGAAAGCCTGGAACCCTGGGGCTCAGGCAACCGGGAACCAGTGCTGCTGGTACAGGGAGTATCACTTCGGGAGTGCCGCGAAGTCGGTAAGAACGGGGGGCACCTGAAACTGAAATTGTCCCACCGGGGCCGGGTTTTAGGGGGCATTGCCTTTGGTGCCGCCGAGATGAAAGATGACATGCAGGAACCGAAACTGTTGGACTTAGCCTTCACTCCCACCGTCAATGAGTGGAACGGGAGAAAAAGTATTGAAGCCAAGATGCTGGACTGGAGACCCGCCGCGCGGTTTGAAAAGGGTGTCGGAGATGAACCGGGAGAGGTTCTGCGCACAGCTGCGCTGCGTATTATGGAGGGCAGGCCGGTGATCCCGGAAGGATTGGAAGGAACACGAGGCGGCATCAGCGTTCCTGACCCCGTTTTGGGTCGACGGCTTCAACTGGTGGCAGACTGCCGCGGGCTTGGGGGGCGATGCGAGGTGCTGTTGAAAGTTTTGAACGCGGGACGAAGAGTATTAGTGGCGGTCGGTAATCCGAGTGAGGCCGTAACTGTATGGGCTTACCTAAGACAGCGGCTAAAGGACACCGGACGGCAGGCCGGGTTTATGCACCGTTTGTTAAACCAAGATGAATTGGCAGAATGCCGGCAGGGCTTCAATTCAGGCGATCTGAGCCTTCTGGTAGGAACGCCGGAAACACTGGCCGATAAAGCCGATGACGTCCTGGTCTGGAGTCTTCCCTATACAGAGGCAGAGTGGCGACTGCTTTCAGGTCTGGGAGAACGACTGGTGCTGGCGTATGGTGAAGGGGATTTCCAACGGAACTGGTCGGTACTTCGTTCGTTCGCACCGAACCGGCGGGTTCTGGGGCTCATTTTTCAACTGGTGAGAATGAAAGGCCCTGTAACCGCTGAAACGCTTTTCGAACTGCTTAATGAGGCTGGTATCCCCGACCTCGGGCCCTGGACGGTTGACACCGGGATCAAGATATTTGTGGAACTGGGACTTGTTGAGGAGCGGGACGGGTATGTACGGACCCTTCGGATACCCCAGAAGCGCTTACTGGTTAAGTCTCCAGCCTTTCAGGACGTCCATAAGCTGAAACGCGAGTCAGCAATGTTGCAGCGCCACTATTTGCGCGCTCCGGCCGTTGCTTTAGCGACCCACTTCGGCTGTGGTATAATTGCTCCGGGTGAACTATAAAAATGACGATTGATGAAGTAATCCAAAAAGTAAGGCTTTACAACCAGAATGCCGACCTGGATCTGCTGCACCGGGCCTATGAGTTCGCCTCGGACGCCCACTGCAAGCAGAAACGTCATTCGGGTGACGACTTCATCAGTCATCCGGTGGCGGTCGCGTTGATCCTGGCCGAACTTGAGATGGACCAGGAAACCATTGCGGCTGCCCTTTTGCACGATGTTGTTGAGGATGTCGGCTTGGAACTGTGCGCCCTCCGCTGCGAGTTCGGCGAGGAAATCGCTCTTCTGGTGGACGGTGTCACTAAGCTTCACCGGCTCGCTTTTCATACTAAGGAAGAGCAGCAGGCGGAAAACATGCGTAAGATGCTCCTCGCCATGGCCAAAGACATCCGTGTGGTACTGATTAAACTGGCCGACCGACTACATAACATGCGCACCTTAAAATATCATTCCGAGAACAAGCAGAAGGAGATTGCCTTAGAGACTCTGGAGATTTTTGCCCCGCTCGCCCACCGTCTCGGAATTTACCATCTCAAGTGGGAACTCGAAGACGAGGCTTTTCGCCATCTAGAGCCTGAGAAGTACTATGATCTGGCGCGTCAGCTACAACAGACGCGAGAGGTCCGGGAACGCTATATTTACACTGCGATGCGCATCCTGGATGAGAAGCTCGGGGCGACGGGCATCGAGGCCGACATCCAGGGGCGGGCCAAACACCTGTACAGCATCTACGGGAAAATGGTCAAGCAGGAGAAAGATCTCGCTGAGATATTCGACGCCATGGGCGTCCGAATTATCGTCAATTCCGTCAGAGACTGTTACGCGACCCTGGGCGCCGTTCACAATGAGTGGAAACCGATCCCCGGCCGCTTCAAGGATTTTGTCGCGATGCCCAAGTCCAATATGTACCAGTCCCTGCATACCACGGTCGTCGGGCCGGAAGGCAAGCTCCTGGAGATCCAGATCCGGACCTGGGAAATGCATCGCACCGGCGAGTACGGGATTGCTGCGCATTGGCGCTATAAGGCTGGCAGCCTGCGCGGGGATAAACACTTCGACGAGAAGCTGGCCTGGCTGAGACAGATGCTGGACTGGCAGAAGGAACTGCGAGAACCCCGCGAGTTTATGGAGACCTTAAAGATTGACCTCTTCGAGGATGTGGTATTTGTATTTACTCCCCGGGGAGATGTCTTGGAACTGCCGGCTGGATCAGTGCCGCTGGATTTCGCTTACCGCATCCATACCGATATCGGTCACCGCTGTATCGGGGCCAAGGTGAACGGAAAACTCGTTCCGCTTGATTATCGCCTGGAGAATGGTGACATCATCGAGATCGTCAAGAGCAAGCACCCGAGCCCCAGCCGGGACTGGCTGTCCGTGGTGCAGACTTCCCAGGCGAAGACCAAGATTCGCAACTGGTTCAAGAAGGAGCAGCGTGACGAAAACATCGTACGCGGCAGAGAATCACTGGAGCGTGAAGCTAAGAAGCTCGGTGTGGATTTTGAACTGCTGCGCGGTGATAAGATGATGGAGATGGGGCGCCGCTACAGCTACCAATCAATCGATGATCTCTACGCCGCTGTCGGGTTGGGCGTCATCGCCGCACACGGCCTGGTGGCGAGGCTCAGGGAACAGGTTAAAGTGCCGCCTGTCACAGAGATTGTGCCGGACCGGAAGCAGTGGTCTAAGAGTACCAGGGGGATCATGGTTAAGGACGTCGGGGATGTGTTGGTTCGGCTGGCACACTGCTGTAATCCCGCGCCCGGCGACTTCATCATAGGGTACATCACCCGAGGGCGCGGAGTATCCGTGCACCGCGGAGACTGCCGAAATGTCATCTCCTGGATTGAGAAGGAAAAGGAACGTCTGGTGGAAGTCATGTGGGACCAAAACTTCGATGATTCTTTCCAGATCAGGCTCGAGATTTCCGGTATGGACCGTCATGGCTTACTCCTGGACGTGATGAACTGCCTCACCGAAATGAAGATCAGTGCCAACTGGGTTAAGGCCCGGAGCGTTAAGCAGAAGGGTGCCGTAGTGGAACTGACCGTGGAGATTCGCAACTTGGAACAGTTAAACTATCTTACTCAACGCATCACCCGGGTCAAGGATGTGTTTGAGGTCAGGCGGGTTCTCTAACGATGCGGGCCGTTATTCAGCGTGTAACCCGGGCTTCGGTTCGGGTGGACGGAGAAACAATTGCGCAGACTGATAAGGGTGTCGCCGTTCTGTTAGGTGTGGGACGGGGTGATGCTCCGGAAGACGCCTGCTACCTGGCGGAAAAGACGGCCAATCTGAGGATATTTGAGGACTCAGAGGGCAAGCTTAATTTGTCGCTCCAGGACGTCGGGGGAGGTGCCCTGGTGGTATCACAGTTCACGCTATATGGGGACTGCCGCAAAGGCCGCCGCCCTGGGTTCAGCGAGGCTGCTTCCGGGCCGGAAGCGGTCACACTCTACGAACTCTATTGCGAGCACCTGGCCGGGTTCGGCATCACCGTAAGCCGCGGTCGCTTCGGTGCCCACATGCTCGTAGAGATCCACAACGACGGCCCAGTCACCCTGCTTCTGGGGTCGGGGCTTTAATGGTTTTAATTTCTCCATTAAAGGGGTAAAAAGTAGCCTGTCCCCTTATGTGGATAAGGAGGTTGGTTGAGTGTTAATTGCCCGGATGATGGTGGGAGCGTTGCAGACGAACTGTTATCTTTACGGATGCCCTGATACTGGACAGGCTGTGGTCATTGATCCGGGGGATGAGGCCCAGCGGATTAAGCGTGAAGTGGGTGCCAAAGGCTATCAGCTTACGGCGATCATCCTTACCCACGGGCACGGAGACCACATCATGGGTGCGCCCGAACTAAGGGCAGCCACCGGGGCTGAGATCCTGGTGCACCGTGAAGACGCTCCTTTGCTCAAGGACGCCCAACAGAACCTATCGGCCTATCTTGGCCATTCCTTCTCCATTGAAGACGGAATCCGGGAGTTGTCAGACGGGGAGGAGATCTCGGTCGGCTCCAAAGGTCTCAAAGTGCTACACACTCCGGGCCACACCCGAGGCGGGATCAGCCTGGTGGGCGACGGCCTGGTTTTCAGCGGAGACACCCTCTTCTGCGGTGGTGTCGGTCGTACTGATTTCCCTGGCGGGAGTATGCCCACCCTAGTATCTTCCATTAAGAACAAGTTGCTGAATTTACCCGACGACACTACGGTTTACCCCGGCCATGGCCCGGAAACGACGATCGGTGCGGAACGTGTGGACAATCCCTATTTGCACACCGAATGGTAGGATGAAAGGGTTGAGATCCATGGCCGGTCATTCTAGGATAACACCAGACGCCGATGCTGAATACGAGGTCATCGTTACCGGAGACGGTAAGCATTTCGTTGCCACCTGTAAGGGGTATCCGGTCTTTGCTCAGGGTGAAACGCGCGAAGAGACGCTGGAGAACCTCCGGGAGGCGATGGCGCTCTATTTTGACGATCTCCCGATCAGCCTGCCGGCTACGGTGATCAAAACCTTGACCGATGCCGGTTTCTTCGGGGTGAACAAGCGCGGGCGTCACATCCGTTTCCGCCGCTACGGGGAGAACTCCGAGACCCTCATCATCCCAAATACGGCCGAAGTCGCTGACTCGATCATCGATCACATTCAGCGTATCACCGGTAACAGCACAAGCCGTTCTTCTTGACAGGAATCCCAAATTTGCATAAACTTGCGAAAGAAGCTCCCGTTCCCGCATAGCAGGGGCGGGTGTTTACTTTTCATGACTTTTAATTGAAGGCACGTGGGATGCCTGGATTCAGGAGTAACCGTATAATGCAAATTTCGCGAGTGCGTGGAACGAGTGACATTCTCCCGGGAACGACCGAAAAGTGGCAGGCTATGGAACAAACCATGCATCAAATCTGCCGGGAATACGCCTACAGGGAGATCAGAACCCCCATCTTTGAGCATACCGAGCTGTTCCTGCGCGGTGTCGGCGAAACTACGGACATCGTGGAAAAGGAAATGTACACCTTCCTGGACAAGGGCGGCCGGAGCATTACCCTACGCCCCGAAGGAACGGCAGCGATAGCCCGTGCCTACCTGGAGAACAAGATGTTTGCCCAGCCCCAGCCGATTAAGCTTTACTGCGCAGGCCCGATGTTCCGGTATGACCGCCCGCAGGCGGGACGGCTACGCCAGTTTCACCAGTTCGACGTAGAGGTCATCGGGGCGGAGGGGCCGGGTGCGGATGCGGAGATCATCGTGCTGGCGATGGATTTCCTGGCGCGCCTGGGTTTGAAGAATCTCCAACTTCACATCAACAGCGTGGGGTGCCCTCAGTGCCGGCAGGTTCTGCCGGAAAAGCTACGGACTTATTTTTCCGGGGAGGTCGGAGATCTCTGCGGTGACTGTCGTACCCGGATCGACCGGAACCCGTTGCGGGTGTTGGACTGCAAGAATGGGAAGTGTCGGGATATCGGCCGGGAAGCACCTACCCCGCTGGACTGTCTCTGTACGGCCTGTACGGAACACTTCGAACAGGTACGGAGACAACTGGACATATTAGGAATCGAGTGCGTAGTCAACCCGCGCTTGGTGCGCGGCCTGGACTACTACACCCGGACCGCCTTTGAGATTCTGTTTACCGAGTCGGGAGCCCAGAACGCCGTTGGCGGCGGGGGTCGGTACGACGGCCTGATGGAAACGATCGGCGGTGCCTCTGTCCCGGCCGTAGGCTTTGCGATCGGTCTGGAACGAGTGTTGCTGCTGCTGGACAGGCAGGATGTTTCACTGGATACGAGTGTGGGCCTCGAGGCGTTTGTGGCCGTGGCCGGAGACACCGAGCAGTTGGCCACCCGGATTCTGGCTGATCTTCGCAAAGAGGGTTTGGCAGCCGACCGGGACTACGCCGGGCGCAGCTTGAAGGCGCAGATGAAGTATGCCGGAAAGACCCAGGTACCTCTGGTAGTCATCACCGGTGAGGACGAGGCTGCCCGTGGAGTGGCGGTGGTCAGGATGATGACCACCGGGGAACAAACCGAGGTTCCGATCGAAATGGTGGCCGAGAGAGTCCGGACATTGTCCGGGAGATAATAATGCGTGGGGGTATTAATAGATTGAGTTACGCTGCGGAATTGGCAAATGATCTTCGTCGTACACATATGTGCGGTGTGTTGACCGAGGCGGACGTGGGACGTGAAGTCGTGCTCATGGGTTGGGTACAGAAGCGGCGCGACCACGGGGGACTGATTTTTGTGGATCTCCGGGACCGCTGGGGGTTGGTTCAGGTGGTCTTCAATCCGGACTATTCGGAAGAAGCGCTGAAAAAAGCGGAACGGATCCGTTCGGAATACGTGATTGCGGTCGTAGGCCGGGTGGAGAAGCGCCCGGAAGGAACGGACAACCCAAATCTGCCCACGGGTGCAATTGAGGTTCATGTAGCCGAGGCGCGGATTCTGAATGCGGCCAAGACACCGCCCTTTTACATCGAGGACGAGGTCGAGGTTGACGAGAACATTCGCCTCCGGTACCGCTATCTTGATTTACGCCGTCCAGAGATGCAGCGTGCCTTGCAGTTGCGCCATCGGGCGGCTAAGGCGACCCGGGATTTTCTCGACGGACGTGGGTTCATCGAGGTGGAAACCCCGATGCTTACCAAGAGTACACCGGAAGGGGCTCGTGACTACCTTGTTCCCAGCCGGGTAAATCCTGGCAGCTTCTACGCGCTGCCGCAGTCGCCGCAGTTATTCAAACAGATTTTAATGGTGTCCGGGATTGACCGGTACTTCCAGATAGTGCGTTGTTTCCGAGATGAGGACTTGCGGGCGGATCGCCAGCCGGAGTTTACCCAGATCGACATGGAGATGTCCTTCGTCACTGCCGAGGACGTAATGGAAGTGACGGAATCAATGATTGCCGAGATCTGCCAGCAGACCACCGGACTGGAGGTGACGGTGCCCTTCCCGCGTCTGACCTACCAGGATGCTCTGAACCGTTTCGGTACGGACAAGCCCGACCTACGTTTCGGGCTCGAACTCGTAGACGTCAGTGACCTGGCCGCCGGATGCGGATTCAAAGTCTTCCGAAGCGCTGTTCAGGCCGGGGGATTGGTCAAGGGAATTCTGGCAACGGGATGCGGCGGGTATTCTCGTAAGGAGATCGACGAACTGACCCAGTATGCCCTGACCTACAAGGCGAAAGGTCTGGCCTACTTTATTGTCACCGAGGAAGGGCTGAAGGCACCGATTACCAAGTTCTTCACCAAGGAAGAACTGGCGACCATTCAGACCCGGTTCGGTGCCCGACCGGGCGACTTAATTCTGTTTGTGGCCGATCAGCCTTCGGTGGTCTATGCCGCTCTGGGTGCCTTGAGAAAAATGCTCGGGGAGAGACTGGGCCTGACGGATAATGCGGACTATCGCTTTTCCTGGGTTGTGGATTTCCCCCTCCTGGAGTTCGATGCGGATGAGGGGCGGTATGTGGCAGTGCACCATATGTTCACTTCACCCCGTACCGATGACCTCCCCCTTCTGGCCGAAGAACCGGGGAGAGTTCGCGCCCAGGCCTACGACCTTGTCCTGAACGGGGTGGAACTCGGCGGAGGCAGTATCAGAATCCACCGCCGTGACCTACAGGAGCAGGTGTTCACGGCGATCGGGATGAGCGCGGACGAAGCTTTGGAGAAGTTTGGGTTCTTGTTAGAAGCATTCGACTACGGCACACCGCCCCACGGCGGGATCGCTTTCGGATTCGACCGCCTGGTGATGCTGTTGGCGGGGCGCCAAAGCATCCGCGAGGTCATGGCTTTCCCGAAGACGCAAAACGCAGCGGATCTGATGACTGGAGCCCCGGATACAGTCTCGCGGGGGCAGTTGCGGGAGCTGCATATCGGGTTGGATGTCAAAAAGGAAGATAAATAGTCAAGCGTCAGCCGGGTTAATGACAGTTTATGGGGCAAGCTTGCACAAAAAGATACCCTATGATAGTATGTGTAAAGATAAGTAAACCCTACTGGGCCCGTGACCGTCGATGAAGTTCCGAACCAACACCGATACATTGGGAGCTCGACTCTGGGTATAGCTCGCAGGCCTCCCTGGAGTGGAAGCGAAAAGTATTCAGGAGGGCACCCGCCTGTTATGCGCAGGGTTCGGGGAACTTCATAGGGGTTACGGCTACGGTGGGGTTTTCTGATTTGATCCGGACGTTTAAGACGTTCGGATTTAGTTATTTCCTGAGGAAAATGTTGGATTGTTGTCTCTAAGCCATTGGGGGTACAATAACATGATCAGGGAGGGCTCTGACATGCGTACAATCTACCTTGATCACGGAGCAACCACGGCTCCGGATCCCCTGGTCATTGAAGAAATGATTCCCTACCTAAAAAACCGCTACGGTAATCCCTCCAGTGGACACCACCTAGGGAGGCAAGCCCGGGCAGGGGTGGAGATAGCCCGTCAAAGACTGGCCGGGGCGCTTGGTGCCGGTTCGCAGGAGATCGTATTCACCAGCGGGGGCAGTGAAGCGGACTATCTGGCCATCCGCGGTACAATCAGGGCACTGGGGAAAAGGCAGGGCCACATCATCATTTCGGCCTTTGAGCACCACGCGGTGCTGGATACGTGCCTGGCCCTGGAGCGAAAAGGCTTCACTCTGTCTCTGGTTTCAATCGGCGAAGACGGGATCATTGACCCGGTTGCGGTGCAGCGGGAGATTCGTCCCGAGACGTTTCTGTTGTCGGTAATGCATGCCAATAACGAGATCGGGACCGTGCAGCCAGTTCGCGAGATAGCGACGCTGGCGCACAAGCACGGTATCCTGGTGCATACTGATTCGGTACAGAGTTTTGGGAAAATCGCGGTTGATGTAAACGAGCTGGGAGTTGACCTCCTGACGGTTTCATCCCATAAAATTCATGGCCCAAAGGGTGCCGGTGCTCTGTATATCCGGGAGGGTACTCCGTGGGAGCCAGTTAATTTCGGCGGCGGTCAGGAGGGTGCCAGACGTCCGGGAACGGAAAACGTACCTGGGGTGATTGGTCTGGGTGCGGCGGCCGAGATGGCCGTGCGGCAGCTGAAGGATGCTTCGGAAAAGATTCTAATGATGCGCGAGCGGCTGGTGGACGGGGTGCTCAACAGTATTCCCGGAAGCCGGTTGAACGGTGACCGGGCCAAGCGCATCCCGGGAAACGCACACTTCTCCTTTGAGGGAGTACTGAGCCGGAGTCTGCTGGAGGCACTGGATCAGCAAGGCATTTGTGCCTCTGGCGCGTCTGCCTGTGCAAGCGGTTCCTGTCAGGCCTCACACGTCTTAACAGCGATCGGCCTGCCCCTGTCATTGGCGCTGTCCGCAGTACGGTTTACGCTCGGCAAGGAGAATACCGCCGAGGAACTGGACTTCACCCTGGAGATCCTCCGCGATGTCGTGGATCGTATTAGGCGCGCAAATACCCGCTGATGAGTAAATAGGAAAAACAAAGCAATTGCGGTCGCTTTTTGGCTGACCGCTTTTATGATTTTTGAGCAACTGGGCATAATAGTTTAAGCAAACCAAGAACCCTTAGACTGGAGGCATCAAGGTGCAGTGCCCGATTTGCAGCGGAAGAGCCACCGGCAAGGTAGGCGTAGAGCAGTATTTTTGCTGGGACTGTTGCGTTGAGTACCGGATCAGTAAGGAAGGAGTCCAGATTTTCGACCTGGACGAGGATGGTTCGCTGGTCGCCTTTGACCCGGCGAACGAATTGATGTATTGAATCTGAGAGGAGGCTCGTGCAAAAATGACCTTTTGGCGTGGGTTGGCCGTCGGGACTGTCGTCGGGGCGGCGGCGATAATGCTGATGTCGGACACAAAGACCCGTCACGCGCTTTCCATGGTTCAGGAACCCAAAATGAAGAAACGGGCTAGCCGCATGATGCGTGAGATTAGGGGCGCCGTTCACGACCTGATGGACTGAGGGGCCTCGCGGCCCGCCAGAATCCGAAGACGTTTTCGGCGTGGTTTTGGCGGTTGCATACCAAGATTTGTCCCGGCTGGAAGGCTTACCAGCGCGAGCTGGCGGAGAAGGGAACTCGCCGTCACTAGCAATGGTTCTTAAGGGGTGATGGGTATTAGTTTGACTTGGCCCCAGGCGGCTAGACGGTCACCCTTGATCGACAGAACCCCGAGGATGCCCGGGATCTGCGAGGCGAAGTCGGTAGCCCGGTCGACCTCTGCCGGAGTGGTCACCAGGTTGGCCGCGGCAGTGGCCGTGGCGTCGGCCAGGGCGGTGGACGCGGCCAAAACCACTACGGCGTCAGCCTTGCCCAAACTTAGGGAGTGGCCGACTACCCCCGATGAGGTACAGATTCCGAGCGGTGTAATGTTGGCCGGAATCTCCAAGGCGATCCGGCCGGTGAACGGCGAATCGGCGGCGAAGATGCCGATCAGACGCCTTCGTGTGCTCTTCAGGTAAATGTCACCACCGTTTTCGACCAGCACCTCTTTCGAAAAACGGCCTAGTTCCCGTCCGACCCGGGCGGCAAAGGCACCGGCGACGGCAGCCATGGGGCCGACACCGGCCAGCCGGGCCGCCGCTGCCATTTCGTGAGCGATCTCAGGTGCAGCGGTTGCCGGCGTGAATGGTTCCAGGGAGCGCAGAAACAGAGGATCCTCACTGATATACCGTTCCAGAGCACCGCGCAGTTCCCGGACCAGGAAATCAGTGCGTTCCGCCAGTTCCGGTGAAAAGCGGTCAGTGCGCACACCAATGTGCAGGTCGGTTTCTTTATACACTACCTGAAAGTAAGTGAGATCGTTTTCACGCAACCCCAAACGGTAGGTACGGTCAGTATTGGACAAGGTCTAGAATCTCGCCTCCATCGCCCGGACGGGACAGGCTCTGGTACATAGCTGGCAGACGATACACTGCTCACCGTCGAAAACCACATTCATCTCCGGACGTTCAATGTACAACGCACCCGAGGGACATACTGCGGTACAAGCACCACAGCTGATACAGCGGTCGTGGTTACGCACGATTTCCTCGGTTAGAGGCTGAACCTGAACGCCGCAGGATCGGATGTACTCGATTCCCTGTTCATAGTTTGCCCCACTCAGCTCCATGATCAGGGTCCCTTCCTTGTGGGGATTGATATTAGCCTTGATGATGTTGACCACCAGGTCGTAGTCCTTGACCAGATAATAGATGAGCGGCTGGTCGGCAGATGTGGCCGGAAACCGCAGTACGATCTTTTTTGATTTCATTCTATTTCACCCCTGATGTGCCTTTGTCCGGCATTGGTTTCCCGACGACGCCGTCGGCCGGAGTTGGCAGTGTCTTAACCGGTACCGTAAGCTCAAATTTCCCGCCCTGGATCCAGTCCTTCAAAATCTCGGCGATCTCCTTGGCCTTGCTGTAGCTGGATAGCGGGGCCGACGGGATCTCCTTGCCTTTGATGGTCACCCAACCGGATTTAAGCTCGGCATAGCTGAGCAGGCCGAGTGACTCCGGTTTGCGGTTCGGATAGGCGTCACTGTAGTCCACCACCGGAGCATAGAGGTCGGCATCGGATAGGGCCGCGTACCGAAGTACCTCTTCGTCCAGGATCGGGATTGGGATCCCGATTCCGACTACCATGGTGGCCCCGTATCCGATAAAGCTGGCCCCAAGCAGCCACTTCGGAGACATCCCCTTCAGGTCGCCCAGCACGGTCAGCGTTCCGCCAGCCGCCAGAATCGAGTTTTCGGCGGGTCCCGACTGTACCGAGGGGAAGTGCTGGGTGCCGTTCCAGGCAACGTACCCTTCGCCCCCGCCCAGGAAGATTTTTGTACCCACACCGATGGTTCTAAAATGCGGATCCTTAAGGAGCGGGCTCAACTGGCCGCTGGTAGAGTAGTGAATGTTAGCCATATGGGGTTTCAGCATTCCCATATAGGTGTATATGGTACGTGACCCGCAGTTCACCGCCACGTTGTAGTTCTGATAAGCATTTCGGGGATTGAACAGTACTGCTTCATTGAGCTGGTCCAGGGTGACTTCAGTCTCGATTTCGCGCCGCGGGTAGCAGTCCGTCCCGTAGCTCCACACCTTGAGCGTCACCGGCTTACCGGCCACCAGTTCGTGAATAACGTGCCCCCCGCCATACCGGAATTCACCCGGAAAGCTCGAGTTCAGTGGATCATCGTCTGGCAGGGCGGTGGCGCCTAGATAGGTGTCGACCGCGGCGATGCCGCCGTAGGCCGGAACGCCGTTTAGCCAAACCTTGTGGCCGCGGATCCGTGGGGCGCTATGACCGAAGTTCAGATACACGCCCGAAGAGCACATCGGACTAAATGTCCCGGTGGTGACCACATCGACCTTGCGGGCGGTCTCGGTAAGCCCTTCCGTTTTCACTAGTTGGATAACTTCCTCGGCGGTGACGACCACCGCCTTTCCTTGCCGAATCCGTTCGTTGATCTCGGCGTAGGTTTTCTGAACACCCATAACAACACCTCCATAGACTTGAGCTCCGGCGAGATCAAAAAGGCCTCTCCTATTGTAAAGAAGAGGCCACTTAGGTACAACGGCCTCTCTTATCTGCCAGAAGAACGATTTCTCCTCCTGCAGGACTTAGCACCACGGTCGGCACATAAGTGCCGACTGGTTGCCGGGCTTCATCGGGCCAGTCCCTCCACCACTCTCGATAAGAGCTTGCAAGTCATATAAAATTGTTATCAGTCTAGCAGTAGAGATATGACGTGTCAATACATTTCTCCGATTTCCGACTTTATTAATGATATTACTAGGCAATTTTCTGCGGCCTGCCCGCTCCTAAGGATTTCTTGACCATGCGCGGGAATTGTTTGTATAATCTAATGTCGTAAAGTATAATAAATGACGTAATTCGGGGGTTCGCTGGAACCCCTTCAATAATGGGGAGCTGACAAAATCTGATGCGGGGAAGCGATTTAAGAAAACTGTTTCTCGATTATTTTGTTACCAAGGGACATAAGATTCTGCCGAGTGCGTCGCTAATTCCCGCACAGGATCTCAGTATCCTGTGGACGGCGGCTGGGATGGTACCGTTTAAACCCTTCTTCACGGGTGCAGCCACGCCTGAACACCGGCGGGCGACCACCTGCCAGAAATGCCTGCGTACCCCGGATATCGAGATGGTTGGGCGAACGGCCCGCCATCATACGTTTTTTGAAATGCTCGGAAACTTCTCCTTCGGAGATTACTTTAAGAATGAAGCGATCGGTTGGGCCTGGGAGTTCGTTACAGAGAAGCTGGGGCTCGATCCGGTGAGGCTCTGGATCTCAGTCTACACTGATGACGACGAGGCTTATGACATCTGGACGCAGACCGGGGTTGCCCCGGATCGCATCGTGCGCTTGGGCAAGGATACCAACTTTTGGGAGATCGGGGTCGGACCTTGTGGCCCATGCTCGGAGATTTACTATGATCTAGGTCCGGAACGGAGTTGCGCGGATCCGGAGTGCAGAGTGGGCTGTGAATGCGACCGCTACCTGGAGATCTGGAACCTGGTCTTCATCCAGTTCTTCCGCAATGAAGAAGGGGAGTACAGCCCGCTTGAAAAGAAGGGCATCGATACGGGCATGGGTCTGGAGCGCGTAGCCGCGGTCCTGCAGGGTGTGGAAAGCAACTTTGACACCGACCTCTTCCAGGAAATCATTGACGCCACCGCCACAGTCCTAGGGGTGAGCTACGGCGCCGACCGGGACACGGATATCGCCCTGAAGGTGATCGCCGATCACGCTCGGGCCACAACCTTCGCCATCGGGGACGGGGCGCTTCCCTCGAACGAGGGGCGCGGCTACGTGGTGCGCCGCCTGCTGAGGCGGGCGATCCGCTACGGATTGCTGTTAGGTAAGGAAGAGCCGTTTTTGAGCGAGGTCAGTGAGGCTGTGATTCGCCAGATGGGTGATACCTATCCGAACCTGGAGCAGCTCCACGATACCATCATTAAGATCGTTAAGACCGAGGAAGCCCGCTTCCGCCGGAGCTTGGTACAGGGTACGGAGATCCTCAACAGTCTGATCAACGCTGCCCAGGCCAAGGGTGAGCCAAAGCTGAGCGGTCGTGACGCCTTCCGCTTGTACGACACCTTCGGTTTTCCTCTGGAACTGACGCGGGAAATATGCGATGAACACAACCTCGACATTGATGAACAAGAGTTTCAGCTGGCTATGCAGGAACAGCGTAAGCGGGCGCGGGAGGCCAGGCGGGAAACGGAATATATTAGCGAGCATGATGCCTTCTTCCTCGACCTGCGTGATGAACTTGGTGAAACCGTGTTCGTTGGTTATGAGGCGACACGGACGCAGGCTGTCGTCTTAGCGATTGTTGAGGACGGGCGGCACCTCCCACGGGCCGAAGCCGGGTCTGAAGTAGACATTGTGCTGAACGTGACCCCCTGTTATGCAGAAGCCGGAGGCCAAGTCAGTGACCGGGGCCGGATTACCGGTGAGGGTCTGCGGGCTAAGATCAGTCAGGTACAGAGTCCCGTTGAAAACCTGATTGTACACCGGGTGCTAATCGAGCAGGGAACGCTGACGGAATCAGCGGTTGTGGAAGTGGACATCGACACGGACCGGCGCATCGACACCTGCCGCAATCATACCGCTACCCACCTGTTGCACAAGGCGTTGCGGACCGTACTCGGTGATCACGTCAATCAGGCCGGGTCGCTGGTTGCTCCGGAACGGCTACGCTTTGACCTTACCCATTTTCAGGCTGTGACTGCAGACGAACTGGACCGTGTGGAACGGCTGGTTAACAGTGTCATCCTGGATGCGCTTCCGGTGCAGGTGGAGAAGAGTTCCTACGATGAGGCGGTAAGTAGCGGGGTAACCGCCCTGTTTGGTGAGAAGTACGGGGATGAGGTTCGGGTAGTGCGGATCGGGGAATTCAGCGCCGAACTATGCGGCGGAACCCACCTTTCCAATACCGCTCAGGCCGGTATGTTGCACATCGTATCTGAAGCCAGTGTCGCTTCCGGAATCCGTCGTATTGAGGCGGTCACCGGGAGCCGGGCGTTGGAGATGCTCCGAGAGAACAACCGTCAGGTCGGTGAGCTGGCCAGGGTTCTCAAGGCGCCCCCGAGAGACGTCGTGTCCAAGGTGAAGGCCCTATTTGAGGACCTGCGTGAAGCAGACCGGGAGGTCGAGGCGCTTAAGGACCGGCTCCGGGCCACGGAAATCAAGGATCTCTTGGACCGGGCCGAAGACTATGACGGTGTCCGCCTACTCACGGCGCGCGTCCGGGCCGGTGATATTGCTGAAATGCGTGGCCTGATGGACCTGCTGCGGGATCACCTGGGCCCGTCGGTGATTGTTCTGGGGGCGATTACGGGCGACAAGGTCAGCCTCCTGGCTGCTGTCTCTAAGGATCTGATCCAACGCGGTTTGCACGCCGGGAATCTGGTCAAGGAAGCGGCAGGCGTGGTCGGAGGCGGCGGGGGCGGGCGTCCGGACTTAGCTCAGGCTGGCGGGAAAGACGCCTCTAAGCTGGATCAGGCGCTGGATAAAGCCCGCTTGAAGATTATCGACCAGTTTAGCAGGAATTAATTAGTTTTCCATATAATGTGTCAAAATTCCCTCCTTACCATAAGAGGAAAGGGAAACCACTACGGCGAATAAATCACCGGATCGGAGTTTTAAGGTAACGGGGGGTTTGAAGATGGACCGCGATTTCTCCGAAGAAACGATGCGGTTTGAGCGTAAGCCGGATGATGACGAGGAGGCGCGGGAAGTCCTGTTCGCCGTTTACGATGCTCTGAAGGAAAAGGGTTATAATCCGATTAACCAGATGGTGGGTTACCTGCTTTCCGGGGATCCGGTATATATCACCGCGCACAAGAACGCCCGCAGTATAATGCGCCGCCTTGAGCGGGACGAACTCCTGGAGGAACTCCTGCGCAAGTACTTGGCCGATCACAGCCCTACCAGGAAGTAGGGCTTTGTTTGTGGGGTTGAACCTTTTGAAGTACCGGATTCTAGGGAATACTGGATTAAGAGTCTCACGGTTGTGTTTTGGTTCACTGACGATCGGGCCCCTGCAGGCAGATCTTTCCCCTGCCGAGGGGGCTCGTATACTGAGCAGAGCTTTTGACCGAGGGGTCAACTTCGTCGACACCGCCGAATTGTACGGCAACTATCCGCATCTCGCCCGGGCCTTGGCTGGGCGCTCGGCAGAGATTGTCGTGGCCACGAAGTCTTACGCCTACGAGGCTCGGCAGGCTGAAGCCAGTCTTCACCGGGCGTTGGCGGAACTGAACCGGGATTACATTGATGTCTACCTGCTCCATGAACAGGAGTCAGAGGCTACGCTCCGCGGACACTGGGAAGCCCTGGAGTACCTGTTCCGGGCCAGGGAGATGGGCGTTGTACGTGCGGTTGGGGTTTCTACGCACCACGTAGCTGGGGTTCGGGCGGTGGCCGCAGTTCCGGAAATCGATATCATCCATCCCCTGTGGAATATACGTGGCTTCGGCATCGCTGACGGTACACCCGAAGAGATGATGGCCGCGATACGGGAAGCGCACCAGGCCGGGAAGGGCATCTACGCGATGAAGGCTCTAGGTGGCGGCCATCTGCTCGGAGAATGGGAAAACGCCATCCAGGCTGTGCTCAGCACCGACGAGTTCGCCAGCGTTGCTGTCGGTATGCAGAGTACGCTGGAAGTAGAGTTCAACGTCCGCTTGTTCAGCGGAGACCGGGTTCCCGACGGGCTGCAGCAGATACTGGCCAGAAAGCCCAGACGCCTCCTTGTCGAAGACTGGTGTCACGGGTGCGGGGAGTGTGTGGCGGCCTGCCGAAACAAAGCGCTGTGCCTGATCGACGGTCGGGTCAGGGTGAACCCGGACCGGTGCCGGTTGTGCAGCTACTGCGCAGCCAGGTGCCCGGATTTTTGCATTAAGGTGATTTAATTGCGCTATATGGGTCTGGATATCGGGGAGCGGCGCATCGGGGTGGCCATCAGTGATGAGTGTGGTTTTACGAGCCAGCCCTTGGGAGTGGTGCACCGTTCGAATTTACAAACCGAACTGGAGACAATCAAAAACCTGGTCGAACGCCACGACGTCAGTGCAGTAGTGGTCGGTCTGCCGCGGAACATGAATGGTACTCTGGGACCGCAAGCCGAGAAGGTTTTGCTCTATGTCGATGAACTGGTCCGGGTTTTGCCGATCCGGGTAGTGACCTGGGACGAGCGTTTAACTACGATGCAGGTGGAAAGACTATTGATTAGTGCCGATGTACGGCGCAAACGGCGCAAGGAAGTCGTGGACAAACTAGCTGCTTCCTTGATCCTGGAAGGATACATGGCTTTCGAGAAGAGTAAGGCGCCACTTGACGACCGACCGGGATGCACATAGAATACTGTTATCTTGGCTAAGGAGTGACATTATGGCAATAGAGAACGAGACCATCACGTTGGTCGACGAGGAAGGTGCCGAACATGATTTCGGTGTCCTCGACGTTTTGGAAGTAGAGGGTGACGAATACGCGATTCTGATCCCCATGGAAGAAGGAGAAGCTGGAGACGAGGTCGTCATCTTCAAGTTCTCCGAGGATGAGGAAGGCAACGAAGTCCTGGTTGACCTGGAGGATGACGAATGGGAACGCGTTGCTGACGCATGGCAGGAAAAGGTCGGCAACGAGCATTAGACGTTAGACTCTATGACCCTGTTCATCAGAACGGGGGACTCGGCATTTGCCCCGGGGAGGTTAGACGGTGCCCAGGCATAGACAGATATGGTTGGCAGTCGCTTTGTTGTTTGTCATATCGGCAGCGGGTGCCTTCGCTTTTTGGGGCACGGTATCCGCTGAAGCAAAGGAACAAAGGGTGTTCCCCGGTGTTTCTGTGCACGGGGTTCCGTTGGGCGGTTTGGATCCGGACGGATGTCTGGAACGCCTCGCCGCGCTGGACCAACACCTCAGGGATACCAATATCACCTTACGCTTAAATGACCAAACCTGGCCGGTGCAGCTGGGGCAGCTGGGGGTTTCCCTAGACAGCCCTGCTATTGTTTCCCAAGCCTATCAAGTCGGTCGCGATGGGTTCGTCATTAATCAGTGGATAGAACGGCGGCGCGTTGAGCAGTACGGATCCAAGATCCCGCTCCAAATTAGCCTGTCTGAAGAACAGCTTCAACGGACTGTTTCCGAACTGGTTGGGGATGTGGTCAAACCGCCCAAGGACGCAGGCTTCACGATCACGGAACAAGACACGGTGGAAATGGTCTCGGAAGAACCGGGCTATGTTGTAGATTATCACTCCTTGAAGGAAGCCCTGCTGACTCGCGTCAATCAATTCGGACATGTCACCATTAACGTTGAGTTGGATAAAGTTGCTCCCAACCATACTCTTGCTGAAGTGGAAGCCCTGCAGCTGAACGGACTGGTGTCCCGGTTTACCACGCGTTTCGATCCCTCTCTGGTGGATCGCTCTTATAACGTAGCCGTTTCTGCAAAAGCCTTGAGCAACTTGTTAATCACTCCGGGTGAGGTAGTGTCCTTCAATGAGATCGTGGGGCCGCGCAGCCAGGAAGCAGGCTACAGAAGTGCCCTAATTATCATTGAGAACGAGTTCCAGGAGGGTTTGGGCGGCGGCGTCTGTCAGGTGTCAACCACCCTCTACAACACAGTCTTGCTGGCCAACCTGGAGATCGTCGAACGCAAGAATCATTCGCTCCCCGTGGCCTATGTACCCATCGGCCGGGATGCTACTGTAGTTTACGAGGTAATCGATTTTAAGTTTCGGAACAACACCAATAGCTTTCTATACCTCAAAACGGAACTGGGCAACGGTACCCTGACTATGAAGCTGTTCGGCGATGCACGGGATATGCCGAAGGTGGAAGTACGCAGCTGGGTTACCGAAACCCTTGAGCCACGAGTTGTTTACGAAGATGATGCCCTACTGGAAATCGGCGAGGAGATCATCAAGCAAAAAGGTGTCAAGGGTTACCGGGCCCGTGCCGAGCGCTGGGTTTGGCGTGACGGGGCGGTGGAGAAAACGGAACTCCCCCCAAGTTTCTATCACCCGCAGAACGAGGTCGTCGCAGTCGGTACCAAGGAAGCCCCCCCGACAGTCGTTGCTCCGTCGCCGGATACCCCCGTGATCATCCCGTCCGAACTGATTGATGATCCGAGTCCGCCGGACGGAATACTGCCCTTCTAGTTGTTACGCGATTAAACGGCAGCCCTCTGGGGGCTGCTTTTGCATGTCCCGGGGATTTCGGTGGGGAGAAGATGGTTTTTTACATTATAGTCAACAGATGCTATAATTCTTGCAGAAATTACATTAAGTTCGGAGATTTGACAATTGTCTAATCGGTCGCATGATCAAAAAGAACGAAGCAGTGCTCAAGGTGTAATGGGTTCGGTGATGGGCTTCGTTGGCTTGCTAACTGTTCTGTTGGCCGTTGTCGGTCTGTCCGTAAGCCTCAGTCTGGGACCGGCCTCGTCCGCAAATGGTGATCCTGCTCACCTCGAGATTCCGCGTAACGCTTCAACCGCCGATATCGCCTTGGTGCTTAAGGAAGAGGGACTGATCCGTAATCCGCTGCTCTTTCGCCTGTACGCCCGGTATGTCGGTGCGGACGGGACCTTGCAGGCGGGACTTTTTGCGGTGCCGCGCGGTCTTTCCGTAGCTGAGATTCTCGATGTGCTCCGTACCAGCCAAGTCAGCTATTCCTCAGTAACCATACCGGAAGGCTACAATACCGCGCAGATAGCCGATCTGCTTGTGGCAAAGGGACTCGTCACCGAGGACGAGTTCTGGGCTGCGGTTATCGACAGCGAATATCCTTACGCCTATATCGAAGACCTTCCCCGCGATGAGCGACGCCTGGAAGGGTACCTTTTTCCTGACACCTACCTGATTCACGAGGGAGCTTCCAGCCGTGAGATCATTTCGGTGATGCTGACCCGGTTCAACCGGGAGGCAAAGAAACTGGATCTGAGTGAGAAGGCGCGTGAGGCTGGGATGAGCCTCCATGAGCTGGTCACGATTGCTTCGATGCTGGAGAAAGAAGCTAGTACGGAAAGTGACCGAAAACTGATCAGCGGGGTAATCCAGAAGCGAATGGATATCGGTATGCCGCTACAGATTTGCTTTACCGTGATTTACGCCTTGGGTGATCCGACCAAGCAGGTTGTGCTTTATGAGGATCTGCAGATTCAGTCACCCTACAACACCTATCTGCACCTCGGTCTCCCACCGGGTCCCATCGCCAATCCCGGTTCGGTAGCCCTCCGGGCCGCGCTCGAACCGACCGCCTCCAACTACCTCTATTACCTGGCCAAGTCTGACGGCAGCCACGTTTTCTCACGCACCCTGGCCGAACATAACGCTGCGAAGGTCAAGTACATCCAGTAAGCTCCCCTTCAAAACACCAACACACGATAGGTGCAGTGCGCGCTGAGGGTATTGCCGGAACAAACGATAGGGAGACTTGTTATGACAACACGCCTTCGGGGCTCTCGAACTTTGAAACGCTTGTATTTTGTTACGAATCTAGGGAAGCCTCAATTGAACTGTGTCCAATCAAAAATGCGCAGTGAGCCGCGGATCAGCGTCGACCGCCTGTCCCCGATTCCTCGCCCGAGGCGAACGAGTAGATTCCTCTGTCACGTACGTGTTGTGCAGGCAATCCCTCAGGAAAGCGCACAGCACCTTCACAAAAACTTTCATCATTGATTGTGCCGGTCGTTGACCGGCGACTATGCCGGTATGCCCCCCGATTGTTCAGGAAAAAATATAAAAAAGGGGACTAGCCCCTTTTCTTTCGGGAGGCTGTTTTGGCACACCACAGGCGGGTTTACCTTATGTTAGCCGGTTTTATACTGGTCGCTGCTTTGACGGGCGGCCGTCTGGTCATGCTACAGCTGGGGGAACACGCCGATCTGGCTTTGGCCGCCTCAGCCCAGAACTCGATCGAAGTGTCCTTGGAGGAGTATCCCCGGGGCCGGATCCTCGACCGAAACGGGCAGTCCCTGACCGGCACCTACAGTACAGACCGCATTGTGGTCGTTCCGCACTACATTGCCGAACCGGAACTGATGGCAAGAACCCTAGCCCGAATTCTTGAAGTGGATGCCGCTGATGTCGCGCCCCGGCTTGAGGTGCCGGGTGTACTACCCTATCCATTGTCACCGGAGCAGAGCAACTTAATCCGGGGACTCCGTTCACGCGGACTCCTGGTCGTGCCGGTGATGCTGCGCTACGGGGATCAGGCCTTAGCTCCACACATTACGGGGCACCTCGGGAAGATCTACTCAGATCAGGAATTGCACGAACTGCGGACAGCGGGAGGAAGAGGTTACCGACTCGACGATTGGGTGGGTAAGACCGGTGTGGAACGGCTCTATGAGCGGTACCTGCACGGTGAACGTCCGACAGCACTCGTCCGGACGTACCGTGATGCGACCGGGCGGCCCCTTCCCGGTCTGGACATGGTGGTGGAACAAAGGGACGATGTACGAGCAGACATCATTCTCACTCTGGATGCTGAAATCCAGCGGGCCGTGGAAGAGGTCCTGGCCGCGAACCCGCAACGCGGGGCGGTGGTGGTGTCCGATGTGAAGACTGGGGATATTGTGGCTGCAGCTTCGTACCCGAACTATGCGGCCAGTGACCCCGTTGCTTCGACCGGCGGTGAGGGGGCCGAAGCAGAGATTTTCTTTGACCGCACCTTGGCGCTGTATCAGCCCGGATCCATATTCAAGATTGTAGTCGCTGCGGCAGCGCTAGAAGCCGCAGTCGCGGATTTGGAGACCACGTTTACGTGCGGTGGGAAAAAAGACCCCCTGATCACCTGCTGGCACACTGATGGCCACGCGGACATCAATTTGGCCAGAGCTTTTGCGGAATCCTGCAACCCCTTCTTCGCGAAACTAGGGTTAGCCGTTGGGGCACAAACTCTAGCCGAGTATGCCGTCAGCCTGGGTCTGTCCGATCAAACCATTATCGGCTATCAGTACGAACGAGACATGAGACAGAACTTCGACTTGATAAAGGAGCCGTACAACCTGGTAAACGCCAGCCTGGGTCAGGGACCGGTCCTGCTTTCCCCCGTGCAGGTTAACGCCCTGGTAGCGGCCATTGCCAATGACGGTGTTTACCACACTCCACGCTTGGTATCCCGAGTCCAGAGAAGTAGCGGAGAGGTATTGTTGGAGTTTCCGTTTGCGGAACCAGAACCGGTAATGAAAGAGGAGACCGCACAGCTGATGCGCCGGTTAATGGAAATGGTGACCCAGGACGGTCAAGGGGTACTGGCCTACTTTAACGACGGCGGGAGCGCCGGCAAGACCGGATCTGCGGAGACTGGAGTAACCGGGCAAATCAATGCTTGGTTTGCCGGGTATTTCCCCCTGGACTCTCCCCGTTATGCGATTACTATTCTGGTTGAAGAGGGAGTCAGCGGCGGTGTAAGCGCGGCCCCCCTCTTCCGTGAAATCGCCTCGCAAATTAATGCTTTACAGCTACAGTAAATTTTGCTATCTTGACCAGATTGTATTAGAATAAGGAGACGGAATTCAGATAGTGGGCATAATCAGAAAATGTCACGCGAAAACTAGGTTTGATCCGGTAAATTAGAACATCTGTATTGCCACCGACATTACTCTATATTACAATTTAGAAGATTGAAATTCCAGAATTGGCAACAGGGGTGATTGGGAATGCCGATATACGATTTTAAGTGTTACAGCTGTGGTCACCGTTTTACGGTGTTGCGTTCGGTTTCCGAAAAGGATAACGCCAGCTGTCCAAAGTGCAAGGGCACAGAAGTGAAACAAGTGGTTTCGCCCTTTAGTTTTGGGGGACCAAAG
Organism: Desulforudis sp.; assembly: GCA_019084485.1. Taxonomy (GTDB): domain Bacteria; phylum Bacillota; class Desulfotomaculia; order Desulfotomaculales; family Desulforudaceae; genus SURF-60. The sequence continues at coordinate 37,402 of JAHRFU010000018.1, forward strand.
AAAGAACGTGGTGGCGGATGCGGTTCCGGGGGTTCTTCTGGCGGCGGTTGACGGAGGTAAGAAAGGGACGGTCAGTCCCAAAATCTGATATAAGGCAGAAGGGATGGTCTGAATAAATGGTAATGGAGTTTAACGAAAAGAATTTTGAAGCAGAAGTGCTAAAGAGTGAGGAGCCGGTTCTGGTGGACTTTTGGGCTGCCTGGTGCGGACCCTGCCGCAGTATGGCGCCGGTGATCGATCAGCTCGCCAGCGAATTTCAGGGTAAGGCGAAGGTCGGCAAACTGAATGTTGACGAGAATCAGTCTCTGGCTACCAAATACGGAATTAAGGGTATCCCGACCCTGCTCTTCTTCAAGGCTGGGGAAGTGGTGGATCAAGAAGTGGGTTATACAGCCAAGGACGTTATTGAGGGCAAGCTTAACCGGATTATGGAGTAGTCTTTAGACAATGATCGAAGTCGTTTTGCAGATCAGCGGGATGAGTTGTCCGCATTGCAGACAGGCTGTGGAGAAGGCTTTATCTGCAGTTCCTGGTGTGCAATCGGTAAACGTGGATCTTGACCAGAGTCTGGCCCGAGTTTCGGTAGCGGACAGTGTTGCATGCTCTGCTTTGGTGGATGCTGTGCAGCATGCAGGTTTCTCCGTTCTGGATATCTAATCCGCGCCTGGTTTGCATCCGGACTGGGAGAAAATGCTTGGAACCTTGTCTTTGGATTATTTCTATGTTATAATACGTCTGGCCTGCGCGAGATTTCTGTTGTTTTTCCGAAGGAGTGGGTATAGCCCCACTCCTTCTCATTAGAATACTCACCACTCCAAGGAGGAATTGCATCGGTGGGCAATAAACGGGTTGCCGATACGGTGGCTACCCTGACTGAGGCCGTATACGACAATCACCACGTAGAACCGGTTGAAATCGAGTATGTTAAAGAGGGAGACAACTGGTACCTCCGAATCTACATTGACAAGCCCGAAGGAATCACACTTGACGACTGTCAGGCTGTTTCCAGAGACATTGACGAGATTCTGGATGCACACGAGGATATCTTCCCCCATACCTACTTCCTTGAGGTTTCCTCTCCTGGGGCGGAACGGCCCTTGAAGAATCGTGAGGATTATATCCGCTTTGCGGGTCACCTGATAACTGTAAAGACCTATACTCCCCTTAATGGCTGCAAAAAGTTTACTGGTGTTCTCCAGCACAGTGACGACAACGGTGTACTCTTGCGCGTGTCTGAGGAAGATGTGTCTGTTCCGTGGGAAAACTTGGCCGCTGCCAAGCTGGCGCTTGAAATCTAGCCGTTTCTCAGGAGGCCTGAACTGATGAATACAGAGTTTTTATCCGCCCTTCGCGATTTAGAGAAGGAAAAAGGGATTACGGTTGAGGTGCTGCTCGAGGCGATCGAGGCGGCACTGCTGTCCGCATACCGACGGGACTTTGGCACTTCCCAAAATGCCAGGGTTACAATTGACCGGGACACCGGTTATTTTAAGGTTTATGCTAGACGAACCGTAGTCGAAGAGGTTGAGGATCCGATTGTAGAAATCTCCTTGGAAGAAGCCCGCCAGAAGGATCCCTCATATGATCCGGGCGACGCCGTTGAATTTGAAATCACCCCGCAAAATTTTGGGCGCATCGCGGCCCAGACTGCGAAGCAGGTGGTGGTTCAGCGCATCCGGGAGGCCGAACGCAATCTGGTCTTTGAGGAGTTTGCCGACCGCGAAGGGGATATCATTAACGGTATTGTCCAGCGTATCGAACAGCGTAGCGTTTACATTGAGTTGGGTAAGGCCGAAGCCGTGCTACCGCCCCAGGAGCAGATGCCCCGTGAGGACTATCGCTATGGTTCACGGGTTCGGGCTTACATCGTGGAGGTCAAGAAGACCACCAAGGGTCCCTTGATTCTGGTGTCCCGCACCCATCCGGGTCTGCTCAAGCGTTTGTTTGAAATGGAAGTTCCCGAACTACAGGATGGCATCGTCGAGCTTAAGGCGATTGCCCGGGAAGCCGGAATCCGCTCCAAGATTGCAGTATACTCCAAGGACGAAAACATTGACCCGGTCGGGGCTTGTGTAGGACCCAGGGGTATCCGGGTACAATCCATTGTGAATGAACTCAACGGCGAAAAAATTGATATCGTGAAATGGAGTAACGATCCCTCGAAGTTCGTGGCCAATTCCTTGAGTCCGGCTAAGGTTATCGCTGTTGAGGTCTGGGAAGAAGAGAAGATCGCCCGGGTGATCGTCCCTGACTACCAGTTGTCCTTAGCGATTGGGAGAGAAGGCCAGAACGCCCGGTTGGCGGCCAAGCTCACTGGTTGGAAGATTGATATTAAGAACGAATCGCAAATGGCGGAGATCTACCAGGAGTATATGGACCAGGGTTACGGACAAGAAGAATTTGAACCGGAAGCAGAATACACTGAAGCAACTGAAGCCACCGAACCAACCGAAGACACTGAGGCAACTGAAGCCCAACTACAGGACAACGATGACCCGTCTAACCAAGTTTAGGCGTTTCAATATATGACCAGGGAGGCATTCCGATGCGCAAGGTGAAGAAGCTCCCGATGCGGATGTGTGTAGCTTGCCGGGAGATGCGTACCAAGCGCGAGTTGATTCGGCTGGTTAGGACAGCGGAAGGCTCGGTTGAGATTGACTTTACCGGCAAACGTTCGGGCCGGGGTGCGTATCTCTGCGCTTCCAGTCGCTGCCTCAATGCTGCCATAAAGGGAGGCCGCCTTGAGAAGAGCCTTCACCGGAGCCTAACTCCAGACGTCATATCCCGGATCCAGGAGGAGGTTATACGTTATGAGAACGATTCTACAGCTTCTGGGTCTGGGGCAGCGCGCACGTAGTGTGGTGTCTGGTGACGAAGGAGTAAGGGCCAAACTCGAGAGACGTCAGGCCAGGCTGATCATTATCGCCACAGATGCGGCTGATTCAACGAGACGGGACTTTTCCGTACTTGCCAAGAGGCTTAACGTCCCCTATCTGATTTCCGAAACAAAGACAGACCTCGGTACTGCCGTTGGTAAGTCTCCGAGGGCGGTGGTGGCATTACTCGATGATAACCTTGTTAAAAGGATACTTGAACTTAAAACGCCTGAGGATGACTGAGGCTAGTGAAACACTGGAGGTGATTCAATGGGGAAAAAACGAGTACACGAGATAGCCAAAGATTTAGACTTGAACAGCAAGGACATAATCTCGGCCCTTACGGGTTTGGGCGTTGAGGTCAAGTCTCACATGTCCACCGTTGAGACCGGAGAGATAGACAAGCTGTATCAGACCCTCGGTAAAGCACCGGGCAACCGGCCAACTCCGGCGAAAACGGTAGGCCAGCAGGCTGCAGAGCGGCCTGCCTCACCTAAACCGGATGCGCCCAAAAGGTCTGTTCGTCTCAGCCAGTATGGACCGGGACTGGTGGATCGGGTTCCGCAGCGTCCGCCGGATCGGCGGTATGTCGACCGGCCGATGCACATCCCGGTACCAATTCCGAGGGCTGGATCAGAGCAAGAAGTGCTGCAAGAGACGGTACCCAGGGCGGCCGAACCTGGCCCCGCTGCAGGCCGGCCGGTGGCCTCGGAACCGGCACCGGAACGTACAGAACCGCAGCCGCAGGCCGAACCGGATCGTCCGACCCCGACTGTTACCAGGCCCCCACAGCAACCCAGACCATATGGTCAGGGTGCGCCGCATCCGGCACAGCACCGGCCGCATCAGGGAGACCGACCGGCACCCGGCGCCGCCCCCGGCGGCAGGCCTCCACAGTATGGCAATCGTCCGGCACCCGGCGGGCCTCCGGGCAGACCGCCGCAGTACGGTAATCGTCCGGCACCCGGCGGGCCTCCGGGCAGACTCCCGCAATACGGTAATCGTCCGGCACCTGGCGGGCCTCCGGGCAGACCGCCACAGTACGGTGGTCGTCCCGCCCCCGGTGGAGCACCTGGTGGACCCCCGCAGTATGGTAATCGTCCGGCACCTGGCGGGCCTCCGGGCAGGCCTCCGCAGTACGGTGGACGTCCTGCACCTGGTGGACCCCCGCAGTATGGTAATCGTCCGGCACCTGGCGGGCCTCCGGGCAGACTCCCGCAGTACGGTGGGCGTCCTGCGCCCGGTGGAGCACCCGGGAGACCCCCGCAGTATGGTGGCCGACCGGCACCCGGCGGACGACCGACCGGTGGGCCGATTCTGAGTAAGAATATACCCAAACCGCCGGCACAGCTTGAAGCGACAAAGCCGGATAAGGGTGCGGGTCAGCAGCGTTTTGCCGATCGGAAAGAGAAGGGCAAGGGCGGCGACCGCAGGCGTCCGTGGGAGAAAAAGGGCGCTCGCGAGCAACAGACCCGTACCCGCCACCGCCGTCCGGCCAAACACGATACTCGCTATATTCCGCCTTCAGAGCGCAAGCCGATTGTCGTTTCCGGTGCGCTTACGGTTAAGGACTTGGCTGAGAAGGCCGGTATTAAGGCTGCAGAGATCATCAAGAAGCTGATGGCGATGGGCACCATGGCTACGATTAATCAGGAAGTTGATGCTGATACTGCGGTTTTGATTGCCGAGGATCTCGGATTCAATGTCGAGTTTAAGCCTGAAGTTACGATCGAAGAACGCCTGGAGTTTGAGTCTGAGGAAGATATCGATCCAGAGAACCAGGAAACCAGACCGCCGGTTGTGACCGTGATGGGCCACGTCGACCACGGAAAGACTTCACTTCTGGATGCGATCCGGGACGCCAATGTTACCGCCACCGAAGCGGGCGGTATTACCCAGCATATCGGTGCTTACCAGGTGAGGCATAACTCTAAGCGGATCACCTTTTTGGATACTCCCGGGCATGAGGCCTTCACGGCGATGCGGGCCCGGGGTGCCAGGGTCACTGACATTGCGATCTTAGTGGTTGCAGCCGACGACGGTGTGAAACCGCAAACAATTGAAGCGCTAAACCACGCTAAAGCGGCTGGTGTGCCGATGGTCGTGGCTATTAATAAGATTGATAAACCCGATGCCAATCCAGATAAGGTCAAGCAACAGCTGGTCGAACATGGACTCGTCGCCGAAGAGTGGGGCGGGGAAACCATTTTCGTACCAGTCTCGGCGATAACCAGAGAAGGCCTAGAAGACCTGCTGGAAATGATTCTGCTTGTGGCCGAAGTCGCAGAGCTCCAGGCCAACCCCAAGCGGGCGGCCCGGGGTACGATCGTGGAATCACAGTTGGATAAGGGACGCGGCCCGGTGGCGACCGTGCTCGTCCAGAACGGTACCCTGAATAACGGTGATGCTCTCGTGGCCGGCGGCGTGTTCGCCCGGGTTCGGGCCATGATCGACCACAAGGGTCGCCGGGTGGTCAAGGCCGGTCCTTCTGCCCCGGTGGAGGTCCTCGGTTTTTCCGAGGTCCCTGAGGCTGGTGTACCCTTCTACGTGATCGAAGATGAAAAAATGGCCCGGCAGATTGCCGGAAAACGCCAGGAACAGAAACGGGCCGAGGAGCTTAAAGGCCCGGGACGCCTGTCTCTGGAGGATGTCTTCAAGCGTATCCAGGAGGGCGAAGTCAAGGAACTGCCCCTGATCATTAAGGCCGACGTCCAGGGCTCAGTGGAAGCTTTGTCTCAATCGCTTGAGAAACTGAGCACGGAGGAAGTGAAAGTGCAACTCGTGCACCAGGGCGTGGGCGCAATCACGGAAACGGACGTGATGTTGGCTTCGGCTTCAAATGCGATCATTATCGGCTTTAACGTGCGTCCGGATGTTAATGCCCGTAGAGCAACGGAGCAGGAACACGTGGATGTTCGGCTCTACCAGGTAATCTATGATGCCACGGCTAACGTCAAGGCCGCGCTCAGCGGACTACTCGATCCGGAATACCGTGAAGTTGTTTTGGGGCATGCTGAAGTGCGACAGGTGTTCAAGGCATCGAAGATCGGAACTATTGCCGGTTGCTACGTTGTGGACGGCAAAATCGCCAGGGATGCCAATATCCGTGTGGTGCGTGACGGTAAGATCGTACACACTGGAAAGCTCGATTCATTAAAGCGTTTCAAAGATGATGCCAAGGAAGTGGCACAGGGTTACGAGTGTGGCCTGACCATCGAACGCTATAACGATGTTGAAGAGGGCGACGAACTGGAGTTCTACATCATCGAAGAAATTGAACGGAAACTGTAACCCGGGGGTGCATTGCTGTGGCATACAGACCGGAGCGTCTGGGCGAGGTCCTGAAGCAGGAAATCGCTGAACTCCTGCGTCAACTGAAGGATCCCCGTATCGGATTCGTGACGGTAACTTCGGTGGACGTATCCAACGACTTAAGATACGCCAAGGTCTTCGTGAGTGTACTCGGATCGGCTGAGGAACAGAAGGCTACAATGGATGTTCTGGATAAGGCGCAGGGTCGTTTGCGCGCTGAGATCGGGCGCCGCATCCGATTGCGCTATACTCCTGAGGTTAGCTTCAAGCTAGACCACTCAATCAGCGAGGGGGTTCGACTGGTCGACCTGATCGATGACCTCACCGAAGGGAAGCCGGGGGATCGAGATGGTCAGTGACCTGCGTGAACTGGCTGAGGTTATCGGGCGGTGTGAGCGCCCGTTGCTGACTGGTCACATTATGCCTGATGGAGACTGTATCGGATCGGTTTTGGCCCTCGCCCTGATGCTGGAGGGGCAGGGCAAGTCGGTCAGAGCGGTCAGCCCTGATCCTGTGCCGCAGATATACCGCTTCTTGCCCGCCATCGAGCGGGTTTCGGTAGGCGTACCTCCTGCGGGTTTCGAACCGGACTCTTTCATAATGCTGGACTGCTCCGATCCGGAGCGGGTGGGACCGGATTTGGCTGTATACCTGGACAAGCCTGGCGTTACGGCCATCAATATCGACCATCACGTTTCCACCAGACCTTTTGCGCACTACAATTACATCGATCCTGGAGCGTCAGCGGTCGGAGAGATCATCTACGACCTGTCCTTTGAGTTGGGGGCGCCGATTACCTACGAGGTGGCTGCCAGCTTGTACACGGCCATTTTTACGGATACCGGATCTTTTCGGTACGATAGCACCACGTCCGGTACCCACCGACGTGTGGCGCGGTTGATCGAGCTGGGTGTCTCCCCGTCGGAAGTTAACACCGCAGTGTATGAGGAAAGGTCGCTGGAGAGTATCAGGCTTTTGCACGCCACCCTTGGATCGGTGGAACGCACTCCCTCTGGACTGGTGGCGTGGGCGTCGCTTACTATCGATCAGGAGGCGGCGGTGGGGGCTACCGGGGAGGACGGTGAAGGGCTCATCAACTATGTGAGAATGATCAAAGGGGTGGAGGTTGCCGCCCTTTTTCGTGAGACCGAGCCCTCGGTCTTTAAGGTTAGCCTGCGTTCCAAGCGTTTTGTCGATGTCTCCGCCCTGGCCCAGGAATTTGGTGGAGGTGGACATCCACGGGCCGCAGGGTGTACGATATCAGGGGCTTTAAACGAAGTGACAGAGGCGGTCATCCGGGTAGCGGAGCGCCGCTTGGCGGAGGACTCCGATGGGCGGTCCGCTTGAGGGAACTCTAAGCCTGATTAAGCCTCCAGGAATGACCTCTCACGACGTTGTCGGGTATGTACGGCGCACTCTGGGTGAGAAGCGGGTCGGCCACACCGGAACCCTTGATCCTCTGGCCGCTGGACTCCTCGTAATCTGCGTGGGACGGGCGACCAAGATTAGCCGCTTTCTAACCGACAGTGTCAAGTGCTACCTGGCCGAGGTCACCTTCGGCGTCAGCACGAAGACTCAGGATGCGGCCGGTGATGTTATCGAGCAAGCCGACGCCTCCCCTCTGACCGCAGAGGATATTCTTCGGGCTTTGGACAGGCAGAAGGGAGCACAGCACCAGGTTCCACCGATGGCTTCGGCGGTCCGGCACCAGGGTCGTAAACTTTACGAATTGGCCCGCGCCGGCATCGAGGTGGAGCGCGAACCCCGTGAAATTGAGATATATCAGATCCGGGCGATTCGTATGGATGGTCTCCAAACCGCAAGACCCAAGGCGCTGTTTGAGGTCACCTGTTCCAAAGGCACATACGTGCGCACACTTTGTTCCGATATCGGCCGATCTGTTGGGCTACCGGCGTTCAATTCCTTCCTGCTCAGGACACGTGTTGGGGTGTTCACGGTCAATGAGGCCATGACGCTGGAAGAACTGGCAGAGAAAGCCGGGGAAGGCCACGTCGAGGAGAACGCATTGACTTCTGTGGATTGTGCACTCGCCCATTTGCCAGCAGTCCTGGTCAAGGATTCCGCCTGTCAGGCGGTACTTAACGGGCGGATTCTCCACGCTCCTGGTATCGGGGAGATGTTGTGTCCGCCTGATCAACATGTAAGGCTACGTGACAGCGACAACGAGTTGCTGGCGGTGGCTCAGCGGGTAACCGGAATCGAAGGCGAAGGGGTTGCTTTCAAGCCGGTTTGGGTCAGATCCAGGATCTAGGGGGAGGGACTTGCCGTTGGATGTCCGAAGAGATTTTGCCGGTCTGAAGCAGCAGTACAAGAATGTGGCTCTTGGTCTGGGCAATTTTGATGGTGTGCATCGTGGGCACCAGAAGCTGATTCGCCGGTTAGTTACGGAGAGCCACGAAAAAGGAGATGTATCGGGGATCCTCACTTTTGATCCACATCCCCTGGCTGTGCTACGGCCGGATCAGTGCCCCCCGTTTCTGCTTTCTCAACAGGCTAAATTTGAGGTTTTGGAGCGGCTGGGCGTGGAGTTGGTTGTCGCTTTGCCCTTCAACTATGAGTTTGCCCGGCTGACCCCCTACGACTTTGTGAAAGAAATTCTGTGTCGTGAAATGCAGGTACGCTCGGTGGTCGTAGGCTACAACTTCGCATTTGGACACCGTGGGCAGGGGACGCCTGATACTCTGGCCGAGTATGCGCATCTGTGCGGATACTCGGTAAGTGTGATCCCGCCGGTGATGATGGGCGACGTGGTGGTCAGTAGTACGCTAATCCGTTCCCTACTGTTGGAAGGCCGGGTTGAAGAGGCCGCGCGATTCCTGGGCTACAGCCCATTCGTGGATGGTATGGTAATTCAGGGAGACCGCCGCGGTAGCACCATCGGTATCCCAACGGCTAACCTTACCATGCGGAGTGAATTGGTCATTCCCGCACGAGGCGTATATGCCGTTAAAGTAGAGGCTCACGGGGAATGCTATGGTGGAGTGGCGAACATCGGTTTGCGCCCGACGTTTAAAGAAAACAACACCGAGTCCAACATCGAGGTTCACATTCTCGACTTTGCGCGAGATCTTTATGGGCAGGAAATACGTGTTCATCTGATCAGCCGGCTGCGCGACGAGTGCAAATTTGCCTCAGTACACGATTTGCTTGCGCAGATCAACCTGGACATTGAGGCGGCCCGCCGGTGCTTTGCGGAAAGCCCACGGGTACACACCTCACCGCCATATTTTAGCATAATCCCACTTTGGTGTAAATGTTTAGTATCGGTTATGTATTATTCCGGAACGAGTGCTGTGTCCCCTATATCTTCCGCAAAGCACCGGCGGGCCGCCTCAATGTCCAGGTTGATCTGCGCAAGCAAATCGTGTACTGAGGCAAATTTGCACTCGTCGCGCAGCCGGCTGATCAGATGAACACGTATTTCCTGCCCATAAAGA
>JAHRFU010000112.1 GCA_019084485.1 Desulforudis sp.
CTACCCGGTTCCGAAGATTGTTTTCCTGCCGGTGATCATAGCCATATTCGGTCTGGGCGACTTTCCGAAGATCCTGCTCATCGTGCTGGTGATCTTCTTTCAGATCCTGGTCACTACCCGTGACGCGGCGCGCAAGGTTGACCAGGCGACCATCGACTCCATCCTTTCCCTAGGGGCGAGTAAGCTGCAGGTCTACCGGCAGGTCATTTGGCCAGCCGCCCTGCCCGACGTGTTCACGGCCCTGCGCATTGTAACCGGGACGGCGATTGCGGTGCTGTTTATTTCGGAGACCTTTGTAAGCCGAGAGGGTCTGGGTTACTTTATCCTGGATGCCTGGTCAAGGTCCAAGTGGGATGAGGTCTACGCGGGGATCATCGCTATGGGGCTGCTGGGTATTGTGTTGTATGGCCTGCTGGACTACCTTGATAGGAAGGTCTGCCGCTGGAAGCACTTATAATTCCCACCAAAAGGGACAGTCCCCCATTCTGGTTCAACGACCGGCACCATCAATGATGAAAATTGTTGTGTGGTGCTGTGCGCTTTCCTGAGGGATTGCCTGCACAAACACGTACGTGACAGAGGAATCTGCTCCGGTTGGGAAATGGGGACAGGCAGCTTTTTCTCTACCCATTTCCAAAGCGATCCGTTCTATGCAACACTGTACCAAGCAGCAACTCTGTGTCCTCGTCTACGAAAAACCAGCCTGTCCCCGTTTCCCAACCTACCTCGCTCGCTACGCTCACACAAACAGGCGGTCGACGCTGATCCGCGGCTCCCTGCGCATTTTTGATCTATACTTCCTATCGTTTGTTCCGGCAATCCCTCAGCGCGCACGGCACCTTTCAGGTGTTGGTATTTTCAAGGGATCCCCTTCTCTAAGTCTCACTTCCAACCGCTCACTTCCCACCGCTCAGATAGCGCGTAGGCGGCGGAGCATGCGACACATCTGGTAGAGCAACAGGGTATCCCGTCCGGCGGTGCGGATCAGGTCGCGAGCCAGCCATTGCAGGCCCTGCTTCTTAACCTTGGGGTCGGAGAGATAAAGGGCTAGGAGACCCTTGACTACGGTTCGGTGAAAGGCGGGGTGCGGGAGGGTGGATACCCCTTCCAGAGCCCGGCGTACAAAGAGCTGAAGGCGGTCACGGCATTCTTCGGCGTCCCGGTAGTAGCTGACAAAGTTCAAATCGCCGCCTTGGCGGTCTTCTTCCTGGTCAATGAGGTAGTCGAGCAGGATGTGTAGTCCGCATACCCACGGGAAGTATACTTCGCGGATGCGAAGCACGTCGGTTTCGGTTGTGTTGGAGCGTGACGCAGCGGCGAACAGGGCGAACATCGCCAGCGTAGAGCCGGTTGCGGCAGCGAACTCCCACCAGTGAAGATCCGGATAGTCACTCTGCCTCTCGTGGAACCAGTTGACAAGGAGCGGTTCCCGATCCTTCAGATAGGTGTGTTTGTACACCTGTAGATCCGAGTATAATCCAACCAAACGGCTAACATCTTCCTGCGCCGGGTGGTAGGCCGGAAGGGTTTTTAATACGGAGCGGCACTGGTCAACCAGAGCTTCAAGATAACCTCCGTCGGCCTGGTACGGGTATAGACCGTAAAAGTCTTCGGTCTCCCGTGCCGGATCCACGGCTACAGTCATCGATTGGTGCAGTTGGCGGAAGGCTTGCTGTTCCAGGCAGCCTGCCCGATCGCACAGGTTGTCCAGGTAGTCGCTGATGGTCTGAAGAGCGACAATCAGACGCACTAAGTCCCGATTGAACCCGCCGTAGGCAAGGGCATACACACTACCTCCCTGGGCGTGAAACCGCTTGTGGCGAATACTGGCGTAGGCCTGTCCGGCCAGTTCCCGCTGTCGGCAGTCACTAAGCTTGGCACGCCAGCGGTCGAGCTCCTGTTCAACAGCGGGAAAGACCCGGGTGACAAGGCGACCGACTAGGGCCAGCCTCACCGGCAAACCCATTCGTACAGACACAGCAATACCTCCGGAACCAGGTTCGCTTACAGATAATGGCGCAGATTCCTTAATCAAGCATAGCATGCTCAATTCCTCTACGCAAATGCGGTGCGGAACACCCGGGCGGCGGGTAGGCAGGACTATGAATTGGAGGTCAGCTACCGGGACATCTTTAACAACTCGATCGGCATTAGATGCACGTATACTGTGGATTTCTCCGAGGTGGATGAGGAGACGCTGGTACATCCCGTGGACACTCAGCTGAACGGGTTTGTTTCCTGCAGTGATCTGCGCCGATAGTGCTAAAGACCGTTTTTGCTAAGCTAGGCAAATTGTTGTATAATTCCTCTTAAGGAAAGCGGTGCCTTTTCTGTAATGTAAATATTAGGAGGTAGTAATTATGACATCTCTAGCTGGATCGAAAACTCAGGAGAACATGAAAGCAGCGTTTGCGGGTGAGTCAATGGCCCGCAATAAGTACGGTTTTTGGGCTAAGAAGGCGAAGAAGGACGGCTACGAACAGATTGCCGGGATCTTTGAGGAGACAGCGAATCAGGAACGGGCCCACGCCAGTACGATGTACAAGTTAATCGAGGGCGGGGTCAAGGATACAGCGGAAAACCTTAAAATGGCGATCGAAGGCGAGAACCACGAGTGGACTACGATGTACAAGGAGTTTGCCGAGACCGCCCGCCAGGAAGGGTTTGACGACATTGCCGCCGTGTTTGACGCTATTGCCAAAGTAGAGGTCATGCACGAGAAGCGCTTTAAGGCCCTGTTGAAGAACATTGAGGACGGAACCGTCTTCAAGAAAGGGAAACCAGTGACCTGGAAATGTCGGAACTGCGGCTACGTCCACGAGAATGACACCGCCCCTGATAAGTGTCCGGCGTGTGCCCATCCGCAGAGCTATTTCGAGGTTTTTAGCGAGAACTACTAAGAGGAGCGGTTGGTTTAGGCCGTAAGAAGGCCCTGCTCCCGGTTCCCTTGGAGGATTTCGGGAGTTTCCGTAGAATACAGTCTGCGGAGGAGGTTTTCGGCAATGGTTGAAGAAAAGGTGAGTCTGAAAAAGAGCCGGGCGAAGACGGTTGCCTATCTGAAGCGGAAGGCCCCATTCAGTGAGATTGTAAAGACCCTCGGTGAGTTGCGCCTGTGGATGAAGGAGAACGGGTACGAGTCGGCCGGAATACCTTATGCGGTATACCTGACCAGCCCGCTGGTACCTCCCGAAATGCTTCAATGGGAAGTTCATATCCCGATCAAGGTGGACCAGTCAATATCTTTCACGGATACCGAAAATACCCCGGGAGTGAAGGAACTGCCTGAGCGGGAAGTGATGTGTACTCAACACGTAGGTTCCTACGAGACCATCGGGAATACCCTTCAGGGTTTGCTCAAGTTCATGGTCGGTAACGGTTACCGGCTAAACGGTCCAGCGGAGGAAGTCTTTGTGAACGATCCTGGTTCAATGGCCTTGTCGGAACTGGTATCGGAGGTCAGACTTCCCGTGGAGAAGAACAAAGGTAAACAATCTTAAAAAAGACATCCATCACAGTGAAAACAAGGGCAGGGGCATTCCCTGCCCTTGTTTTCATGCCCGGGAGAACCGGCTATCCGATAATGATCTGTTCCTCGGGATGTTTAAGCTTGGGATGGTGGCGCCGTCTGAGCAGGGCATAGGCAATGGTGAGCGGTCCGACGCGACCGATGATCATGCAGACGATCACCACGATCCGCCCGATGGGGGAGAGTTCCGGGGTAAGCCCCATGCTGAGACCGACGATGCCGATGGCCGAAGTAGCCTCAAATAGAGTGGTCAAGAAGTCCGCCTTTTCGGTCACTGAGAGGATCATGGTCACTGCAAAAACCAAGAACATCAGGATGATGGAAAGGGTGACCGCTTTATAGATCAGGTAGCGGGGAACGCGCCGCCGGAAGGCCTCGACTTCCTCACTACCCCGGTAGAGCGTAATCACCATCAGGATCAGGATTATGAAGGTGCTGACCTTGATGCCGCCGGTGACCGAGTTCGGTCCGCCCCCGATAAACATCAGAGCCACCGTCAGGAACTGCGTGGCGGACTGGTAGGAATCCACAGCCACTGTGGTGAAGCCAGCCGAACGCGGGGTAACTGCCTGGAAAAAGGCAGCTAAAACCTTGCCTGCCGGGGAAAGCCCAGCCAGGGCGTTATTGAACTCGAGCAGCAAAACGGCCAGCGTACCGAACAGAATCAAGATGCCTGAGCCGACTAAGACCACCTTGCTGTGGAGGCTGAGGAGCCTGAATCTCCGCCGCTCGTAAAGGTCAGCGATCACAATAAATCCGAGTCCACCGATGATCACCGGGATAATGATTCCCAGGCTGACCACGATATCCTCGGGGTAGGCGGTCAGTGAGCGGAAACCGCCGAACAGGTCAAACCCGGCGTTGTTGAAGGCAGAGACGGAGTGAAACACGCCGAACCAGATACCCTTCCCCAAACCGAACTCCGCAGCAAAACGTGTGGCGAGAATGATTGCGAAGATTCCCTCCACAATGACGGTCAGAACCAGGACTTGCTTGATCAGCCGGATGATTCCTCCAACATGGACCTGGTTTATGGATTGCTGGATGACGATACGCTGCCGCAGCCCGATCCGGCGGCCAAGCATGATTAGGATCAGGGTGGCCATAGTCATAAAGCCGAGACCGCCGATCTGGATCAGTGAAATGATTACGATGTGGCCGAACGTGGACCAGTGGGTTCCTGTGTCGACCACTACCAGACCGGTCACGCAGGTGGCCGAGGTGGCCGTAAAGAGCGCAGCCAGAAAGTCTGCTTCAACCCCCGGAGCCCGGGCAATAGGGAGACTAAGCAGAGTCGTACCGGTCGCAATAATTAGGATAAATCCGAGCAGAAGGAAGCGCTGGGGGGAGATGCTTCCTTTCCATTTCTTAAGAGTTGAGAGTAAAACTGAAACCATGACTTCTCTCCCATTGCAGCATTGACTATTACGTTTCCTCGGTGGCTCCTTCTCTCTGCCTCATTGAAGATTATATCAGAACAGGTTATCCTTTGCCCTCATCGAGGCTAATTTTCACGCCGGCTATACTATAATGCTGGGTATACCGTCCATGCGAAGGGCAGATTAAGAGTGGCGTGTTCTTCGATGGGGCGACACAACTTAACACCTGAAACGGACGAGACATACAAAATGGCTAATGAATACAAGGGACCAAACCGACAACAGTTGTTTCAAGAGGGTGACCGTGCTCCATCAAGAAAGGGTTTGCGGCTGCTGTTACATCGGGTGCGGTCCAATCCCCCGCAGTTGGTGGCAGCCGGGTTCCTGTCGGCTATCGTCACCGGAACCATTCTGCTGAGCACTCCCTGGGCGGCCCGGGATGGAAGCACCGATTTTCTGGTCGCGCTCTTTACGGCTACTTCAGCGGTTTGCGTTACCGGACTGGTCGTGGTGGATACGTGGGATCACTGGTCCATGTTCGGTCAGGTCGTTATTATGCTCCTGATCCAGGTCGGTGGTCTCGGGGTAATGGCTTTTGTAACCCTCTTCGCCCTTTTGCTGGGTAAACGGATTCAGTTACGCGACCGGTTGACTTTGCAAAAAGTTCTGGGTAAGGCTTCGATGGAGGGCATCGTCCGCATTTTCCGGTACATTCTGTTGTTTTCATTTACTGTGGAGGCACTGGGTGCGCTTATCCTCTCCCTGAAGTGGATACCGGTCATGGGTCTTGTACAGGGAATTTGGTTCGGTGTCTTTCATTCCATCTCAGCCTTTAACAACGCGGGATTCGACCTCTTTGGGGGCTTTCAGTCACTTTCCGGGTTTACCGCGGATCCCGTTGTAAATATGGTCATTTCAGTGATGTTTATCGTGGGTGGCCTGGGATTCGTGGTTGTCTATGAGATCTTCCATTATCGGGAGACGCGGAGGCTGTCTCTCCATTCCAAAATTGTCCTACTGGTGACGGCCATCCTGATCACGGTCGCTACACTGGTCATCCTGGTGTCCGAGTATAACAACGCCCTGCGCGACCTTCCTCTGTCCGGGAAGCTTTTGGCGTCCTGGTTCCAGGCAGTTACTCCGCGGACGGCCGGGTTCAGTACCCTGGACGTGAACGCCCTGTTACTGCCTACGCAATTGATGATTATGTTCCTGATGTTCATCGGCGGCTCGCCAGGCTCCACCGCAGGAGGCATCAAGACCTCCACTTTTGCTTTGTTGGGAATCGCCATCGTAAGCCTGATTCAGAACCGGAGGGAAACACACGTATTTAACCGCAGGATTGAGGCGTCCGAGGTGTCACGGGCGCTGTCCATTGCCCTACTCGGAATACTCTTGGTCTTCGTAGTCACGTTCCTGCTCTCCTTTGCCCATCCGGGAGACTTTCTGCGTAACCTCTTTGAAGTGGTGTCCGCTTTAGGTACCGTGGGGCTTTCCATGGGGCTTACCCCTGAACTGAATAACTGGGGGCGGATTCTGATCACGGCGACGATGTTCCTGGGGCGCGTCGGGCCGCTGACCATTGGATATGCCTTGGCCTACCAACGCAAACAGCCCAACATCCGCTATCCGGAAGGTAGAATCATGATCGGCTAAGAGGGGGCGGGGAAACCTCCTAGGGCTTAGTGCCTGGCGGAATAACATTAGTAGTCAGGACATCCACCAGTACCGGCTTGTTCGCGTCGAGGACTTCTCGTAGTGCTCCGGCCAGCTCTGCGGGATGCTCCACACGCCGGCCAAGGCATCCGACTGAACGGACTCGGGTGAACCAGACGAAGTGGTCACCGACATCCAACGCGATTACAGCATGCGGGTCAACAGCATCCTGCAGGGTCCGGACCAGAAACTGGGGGCTGATCGGACCACGATCGCAGCCTGTTTCTACGGCCATGCGCTCCTGCCAGTCCCTGCGCAACGTTTCTATCGTGTTGCACCAATCGGTTCGGGGGTTGTCCGCAATCTGAGCCGTGAGGATGGGTAGAATCCGGCCCACGTCACCCACTATCCCATAGTGTACCGGTGTTTGAACCCCAATGTTGGCCGGTTCAACGTCGCGGATTCGCCAGCATTGTGGTGTAGGTGGTAAATGGCCGGTAGAGGCTCAGATGGTCAAAATACTGCTTATGGTTGGTGCCTACATACCAGCTTTCCACCTGACTGGTAATCACCAGCAAAGGTACCCGGTCCTGGGCGGCGTCGGCCACACCGTTAATCAGGTTGGCCGCTCCGGCCCGGACGTGGCGATACATACGCCGGGTCTGCCGGTTAACTTACCGTAAGCGGAGGCCATGAAGGCGGCAACATCCTCCCGCCGGGCCGGATAAAACCGAACCCGGTCTTGCGCTCCCAGGGCATCCAGAAGCGGGATGATCGCATCTCCGGCCACCCCGAAGACGGTATCCAGGCCCCACTCGACCAGTTGATCGACGACAGTTTCGGCCACAGTCTGATGCTTGAGCACGCTTAATTGCTCCTTTAAATAAAGAAGACTTAGCAGCCTCTGGGCTGCGAAGTCCCGTTGAGTCAGTTGCTAGCTCTGCTGCTGGTTCCCCATGTTAGCGTTGGGGTTCATATTCTGTTGTGGGCCCTGATTGGCCTGGTACATGCTCTGGTGCGTGCCCTGGGGATTAGCGTACCCGGTCGCCCCATAGGGCTGATATCCCTGGTCCTGCCGGAAGGCGGTCTGGGTCTGCTGTTGTGTGGCCGTGCGTGCGGCCGGCTCCACCGGGTATAAACCACGCTGGTGCATCATCTCAAAAATATTCTTCTGGAGCATCAGTTCGTCGTTGTGCAGTTGCAGAAGGGTGTTGCGAACCGGCTCGTTAGCCGCCTCCATGATTGCCATGTGATAACTTGAAGAGCCCCATTTGGCATCTTCCAGGCAGTCGGCCAGGATGTCATGGTCGTCAAGTCTGTTCATCATCAAGATAGCCTCCTTTCGTTCAGGCATCGGTCAAGCCTACACTGTTTGAGTGCCGCCCCCTGAGAGGCCGGCCTGCTGGAGCATGCTGCCCAGAGTGTTCGAGTGCTGCTGTTTAATGTTTTGCATCTGGCCCAGAGCTGACTTAATCTGGGGATCCTGAACCTGTTCCTTGTAGATGGAGCACTTCTTAGCACAAAGGTTTTCGTGTCGAATTAGTTCGGTGATCGCCAGTTTTTCAGCCTGGCTCATTCCGGTGAAGTGGTGCATCCTGTAATTCACCTCCCTTGATAATAATTGGGTGCGGTCTAGTCTGGGTTTATTATGTGACAGTGGCAAAAATATATGCCGTTGTGATTGAAGTGCAGGAAACGCTCAACTTCTTGTTAGATATGTCTACCAATTGACAGCAGGGTGAGTTTGACACCGGTTTTTAGTATATGTAAGATTTAACTAACTGAATTCACTAGCGTTGCAAAAGGATACAAAAACTTAACTTTTTAAGTCTGACCCTTCTAACTTACGACCGGTTGAGAAAATCGAGCACCAAGCTGTTGAACTTCTCCACGTTAGTGAGGGAAGTCGGATCGCAGGCGTCAGGCACAATGCGCAGTTCGCTCTGGGGAATGGACTTATGCATGATTTCCGAGTATTTAATCATCGTTGGCCATCGGTCTCCAACGATGAAAAGGGTTGGGCAGAGGATCTGCCAGAGTTCCGTGGTGAGGTGGAGCTTGTTTAGGAGGGCGCGGAGGCGGGCCACCTCTTGGCGTCGTACGGTGAGCCCCGCTTTTTGAATTTCGGTGCGCGCAAGCTCCCATCTTTTCCGGGGATAGGCGGTAGCCGCCAGTCTAGCGAAGAGGGACCGGGGCAGCACGCGCAGCATGGGCACCTGTAGCCAGGCGCCGAGCGAATCGAGGGCGTGCACTTCAGAGAAAGAATCGGCGATCACCAAGGCCCGGCAGCGCTCGGGAAAGGCCAACGCAAAATGCTGGGCAACCACGCCGCCGAAGGACACGCCGCAGATTGTTGCGCCTGGAACCTGCAGGTGGTCGAGCAGTGAAGCCAGGTCTTCTCCCAGGTCGTCCAAATTGTTTCCCGGGCGGAAAAAGGATGAAGCCCCGTGTCCCCGGCAATCAAAAGTGATCACACGGTATCTTTCCGAGAAGGGTTTAAGCTGTGGCCACCACATGTCATGGGTTGCGCCGAGCCCGTGGATCAGTACCAGGGGTGGGCCATCGCCGGTTTCCTGGTAAAAGAGACGCTGACCCTTCGCTGATAGGTATGTCATAGATTAACCTCCCCAGGTGCCACTGTCCTCGGATCTCTTACACCGCACATTGCACTGACCAACAATGCTTTAATAGGCCGGTTTACAGTCCTGTGGTCTGAAGCTAGCATACGGACTGTCACATTACCTTCATTGAAGCAACATTCGTGGCCGAAGGTGGAAACTCCTGCCTAATGGGCTGGGGATATTATCCAGCGCTTGAAAGCCCCTCGCCGGTGATGGTGAGGGGCTTTCATCATATTTGTTTGAGTGTCGGTATTAAATCGGGCTCTTGTCGGTGATGGTGTTGACCTTTTCCTGCTCAAGATCGGTCATCTTATTGAGCCGGCCGACCTCGTCCTCACCAATCGGGGCGCAAACTCCGGTAACGTCATCAGTTGCCATCTTTTTCTTCGCATTCTTATTGTTGTCCTTAATGCAACCCACATGTATCCCTCCTTCCTGAGAATTAGCGTTTCCCGGTCTGAACAACCTTACACTGGCACGGTATGGCAGCTGATGGGCGCTATGAGCCGGATAATGCCTGCAAACAGCAATTGTCTATGTACAGCAAAATGGTTAAGATAGACATTGAGGTGTTTGAACAGTATGGATGGAGAACCCAAACGCGCTCATATTGTCACATTTGGTTGCCAGATGAATGAGTCGGACAGTGAGTTGATGGCCGGTCTGTTGGAAGGCATGGGGTATGAATGTACGGATGCCCTTGACCGGGCGGATGTCATCTTGCTCAATACCTGTTGTGTTCGGGAAACTGCCGAAAACAAGGTATGGGGTCTGCTCGGTAGGCTGAAAAAGCTGAAGCATGACCGGCCCGACCTGATTATCGGAGTGTCCGGGTGCATGCCTCAGCAAGCGGGCGTCCCAGCTGACATCAAGCGGCGGTTTCCTCACGTTGATCTGGTTTTGGGTACCCACAATCGGCATGAACTGCCCGATATGATCACGCGCATCCGTTCTCAAAGGGTCAGGGTGCACGAGGTTTGGGAGGCGGCCGAAACCTTGCCGGAAGGGCTTCCGGTACGGCGTCAGGGAGGCATTCGGGCGTGGGTTCCGGTAATCCACGGGTGCAACAATTTCTGTACGTACTGTATCGTTCCATTTGTCCGGGGGCGCGAACGTAGCCGTCGGCCGGAGTCCGTGGTCGAGGAAGTGCGCGCGCTGGTTAAGCAGGGCTACCGGGAAGTGACCCTGTTGGGGCAGAATGTTAATTCCTACGGAAAAGACCTAGGGAACGGTGTGGATTTTGCCAATCTTTTGTATCTTTTGAACGAGATCGAAGGCCTCTGGCGGGTGCGCTACATGACCTCTCATCCACGTGACTTCAACGACCGTCTGATTGAGGCCGTAGCCGCCTGCGAGAAGGTGTGTGAGAACTTCCATTTACCGGCGCAGGCTGGATCAAACCAGGTGCTGAGGCGTATGAATCGGGGCTACACCAGGGAGTACTATCTGGACACGGTGCACAGCATTCGGGCGAAGATTTCGGAAGCAGGCCTATCCACCGACTTGATGGTGGGTTTTCCGGGAGAGACCGAGGATGACTTCGCCCAGACGCTGGATCTGGTAAGGCAGGTGCGCTATGACCAAGCTTTCACCTTTGTGTACAATCCACGGCGCGGGACGCCGGCTGCCGGGATGCCGGAGCAGGTTCCGGATGCCGTTAAGTCCCAGCGGATTCAGGAATTGATTGCGCTTCAGAAGGAAATATCCCTGGAGAACAACAGGCTCTCGGAGGGCTCTGTCCTGGAAGTGTTAGTTGAAGGCACTGCGGAAGATAAGCCCGGAGTGCTTACTGGACGCTGTCGGACCAACAAACAGGTGGCCTTTCCCGGATCCGAAGAGCGGATCGGCCGTCTGGTCAGGGTGGCGATCGACAAGGCCCACTTAGCATTTCTGTCCGGACACGAGGATTAGCTTACCTAAAGTTTGCTTGCGCGGGAATAATCAGTATATAATAGTACTTGATTTTACCATCGGACAGGTTAAGATCTAGGTCAAATTCAGGGGAGGTGAATAAGGGAAATGCCAATTATTGCTAAGGCCATGGAACTCGGTACCGAGATTGCGAACTCCAGTGAGCTTAAGTCTTTTCGTGAGGCCGAGGCTGCAGTTCTTGCGAACGCGGCCGCCTACGACCTCATTCGTCAGTATCAGACTGGTCAGCAGGAAGTCAAGACGGCCCGGATGAACGGCCGTACGCTTTCCGAGGAGAAGCAACAGGAATTTGAAGCTTTGCAGAAAAAGGTAATGGGCAACACAATGGTGAGAGAGTATTTTGAATCTCAACAGCGTTTTGACCAGGTGATTCAAACCATTAACCAGATTCTGCAGCAGGCGATCAGCGGGAATTCGTTGTGCTCAAGTAGCGGCGGTTGAGCTTCCTGCGGACCGTCCGGATGTAGTCCGGACTAAACGGGAAACACGGCCCTGGGAGGCGTAAGCACCCCAGGGTTTTTCCTTTTTAACGTAATTTTCGTATGGTATAATGGCCCTAATCTGGATCGGGGGAGGTTCCGCACTTTGAGCCTAACGCCGATGATGCGCCAGTACTTTGAGATTAAGAAGGATTATCCCGACGCCATCCTCTTCTTTCGGATGGGCGACTTCTACGAGATGTTTCATGACGATGCCGTGTTGGCCGCCCCGATTCTGGAGATCACCCTTACCTCCCGTGATGCCGGAAGGGCCGGGCGGATTCCGATGTGCGGTCTGCCCCACCACGCCGGTGATGGCTACCTGGCGAAGCTCGTGGAGCAAGGTTACAAGGTAGCGGTGTGTGATCAGGTGGAAGATCCCAAGGCCGCCAAGGGGATTGTGCGGCGGGCTGTAACCCGGGTGGTGACTCCAGGAACAATCATGGAAGGGCCGGGAACGGATGTCCGCCGTAACAGCTACCTGGTGGCTGTCTGCCGGGACGTGGGCGGGTACGGGATGTGCGCTGCCGACATCGGCACCGGAGACATCATGACTACTGCATTTACAGGAGAGTGGGCACAGGCCGCCTTGCGCGACGAGCTTGGCCGTCTGGAGCCCAGCGAAATACTGGTGCCGGCGGCAGTTTCGGAAGAGGCTGAAATCCTCTCTGCTTCACGGACCTGGGAAACCTCGGTTACCACTATCACCGATATCGAACCCGGCACGGTAGAGGATGTTTTAGTTGCGCATTTTGGCCGGGACGTGGTGGAGAATGAGGCCTGGGCTAGGCACCACCTTACGGCCCGTGCGGTGGGAGCGCTGATCGGCTACCTGAAGGAGACCCAAAAGCGGGAACTGGTACACCTTAGAGAAGTTCGGAGCTATGCTCCGGGCCGGTACATGTTCCTCGATCCCGCGACCAGGCGCAACCTGGAAATCTCACGCTCCATCCGGGATGGGAGCAGGAGGGGTACGCTTCTGGCCACGCTGGATGGCACGGTGACCGCAATGGGTAGCCGTCTGCTGCGTCACTGGCTGGAGCAGCCGCTGCTGGGTGCCTCTGAGGTTTCGGCCCGGCTCGACGGAGTGGATGAACTGTACCTGAATACGTTTCTGCGTGAGGATTTGCGGGCGAGGCTGAAGCGGGTATACGATATTGAACGCCTCTGTAGCCGTGTGGCGTATGGCAGCGCTAATGCCCGTGATCTGCTGGCGCTGCGGGATTCCCTGAAGGAACTCCCGGCGATTAAGATCCTAGTGGGTGGATGCAGCGCAACGCTATTGGGCGAATTGAACCGAAACATCGACCCGCTGGATGATGTCTGTGAGCTGCTGGCCCGAGCGATTGCGGAGGAGCCTCCGGTGAGCGTGCGGGACGGCGGCATTATCCGTACCGGTTTCGACTCTGAGGTCGACCGGCTGCGTGCGGTGGGCAGTCAGGCCAAGAACTGGCTTTGTGAGCTGGAGGTCGCCGAGCGGGAGAGAACCGGCGTCCGTTCGCTGAAGATCGGTTTCAACCGAGTTTTCGGTTACTATATCGAGATCACCAGGGCCAACCAGCACCTGGTGCCCGAGGACTATGAACGGCGTCAGACACTGGCCAACGCCGAACGGTTTGTCACACCGCGCCTTAAGGAATACGAAAGCCAGATCATGGGGGCCGAAGAGAGCCTGATTGAACTGGAATACCGGTTATTCCAGGAAGTCCGGGAAACGGCCATGGCCCAGTTGGGGCGGATGCAGATGTCGGCCCAGGCGGTGGCGGCGTTTGACGCCATCAGCGCACTGGCTACTGTAGCGGTGCGGGAGAACTACTGTCGCCCGACGGTGAATAACAGTGACCGCATCGTCATCACCAACGGCCGCCATCCGGTCGTTGAGACGGCTCTGGGGCCGGGTGAGTTTGTCCCCAATGACACCGAACTGAACGGAAGTGACCAGCGACTGGTGCTTCTGACCGGTCCAAACATGGCCGGGAAGAGTACATACATGCGCCAGGTTGCCCTGATAACACTAATGGCCCAAATGGGCAGTTTTGTGCCGGCTGATGCGGCCGAAATCGGGGTTGTCGACCGCATCTTCACTCGGGTGGGGGCCTCGGACGACTTGGTCGGGGGAGAGAGCACTTTTATGGTGGAGATGAACGAGTGCCGGGTGATCATCGAGCACGCTACACCGGCCAGTCTGATCGTGATGGACGAGGTGGGTCGTGGAACCAGTACCTACGATGGGATGAGTCTGGCCCGGGCCCTGATTGAGTTTATTCACTCCAAGATCGGCGCTAAAACCCTTTTCTCCACGCACTATCATGAACTAACTGATCTGGATCAACAGGCCGGTATTGTGAATTATACGATTACGGTGGCGGAAAAAGGGGACGAGGTGGTCTTCCTGCGTCGTGTGGTTCCTGGAAAAGCGGACCGCAGCTACGGCATTCAGGTTGCCCGTCTGGCCGGCCTGCCCGAATCCCTAATCAAGCGGGCGTTTGACATCCTCCGGGAGTTGGAAGCAGGGACGGGAAGCGGCCTAAAGACCGGGCGAAACTCCACTCTAAGGCAGATGGAATTGTTCGAGACGGCTGCGGAGCGAAAGCTACTCCGGGAGTTGGCTGGCATGGATCTGATGGAGATGACCCCTTTGGAGGCATTGAACAAGCTATACGCGATGCAGCGGGACGTACAGGGTGTTGGGAAGCGTGTGGTGAGCGGTGGAAAGTGAGAGGGATCCATTTAGCAATTTGAGAGACATGAACGCGTTTTAGTTATGGATGTGTGTTGAGAGTCGGAAGTGAGACTAAGGGGAGTTTAGATAGATGCCCAAGATTGCTCTGTTGGACGGGGAAACAGCGGCCCGTATCGCGGCCGGAGAGGTTGTGGAGCGCCCGGCCTCAGTGGTTAAGGAATTGGTGGAGAATGCGCTTGATGCCGGGGCCGACCGGATCAGCATTGAGATTGACGGTGGGGGGCTGGACCGGATTGTCGTAGTCGATAATGGTTGTGGAATGGATGGGGAGGACGTTGTCCTCTGCCTGGAAAGACACGCTACCAGCAAGGTCCGGTCGCTGGATGATCTGTTGACAGTGGGCACCCTAGGTTTTCGGGGAGAGGCGTTGCCCAGCATTGCCGCCGTGTCGAGATTAACGATTAAAACCAGGGAAGAAGGCGCGGCGGAAGGCACGATGCTGGAGGCCGATGGCGGCAAGGTACTGAGGGCTGGGAGTGCGGGCTGTCCGGTGGGTACCGTGATTGAAGTCCGTGACCTGTTTCATAATACGCCGGCCCGGAAAAAATTCATGAAAACGGCCTCGGCGGAAACAGCTGCCGTTACAGAACTCATCGGCCGCCTGGCCTTATCCAGGCCCGGAGTCCGGTTTAGGCTGTCCAGTAACGGTCGGATGGTTCTGGAAACCCCCGGGAACGGACGGCTGGACGAAGCGGTGGCTGCGGTGTTTGGAATCGCACAGGTGAGAGAGATGATCCCTCTTTTGGCTGAGCATCAGGGCGTTCGAGTGAGTGGACTGATTGGGCGTCCTGGGCTTACGCGAACTACCCGCCGCTATCAGGTATTCTTTGTGAACGGACGGTACGTACGCAGCTACCTGCTCTCTGCGGCATTGGCCACGGCTTATGCGGGCGCCATCCCCGAGGGGCGATTCCCGGTTGGGGTGCTGATGCTGGAACTCAATCAGGCTTTGATTGATGTGAACGTACATCCAGCCAAGCTGGAAGTCCGGTTTGAAAACGGCCGGGACATTGCGGCGCAGGTGGCTTTGGCAGTACGTAAGGCCCTGGCGGAACAGTCAATCGCTCCCGGTCTAAACCAAGGGGGGTATCTGAACCGTTCCAGGACTTGGGGTAACCGCCCCGGTTTTCGAACGGACACCCCTGAATCACCGTTTCTGGGGCACCCGTCGTCCCTGTTTGAGAGTCCCGACGGTATCCTGTCGTTTAGTGAGGCCACCCAAGAGTACGAGGTTCCGGTGGTCTTGCTGGCCTTAGCCCAGATGCAACCCACCTATATCCTTGCGGAAGGGCCGGACGGTCTGTATATTGTCGATCAGCATGCGGCTCACGAGCGCATTCTATATGATGAGTTCAGCCAGGCCTTAAGTTCGGGGGGTGTGGGTAGTCAGCTACTGCTCAAGCCGGAGGTACTTGAACTAGATTCTAAGGCGCTATCCACCCTGAAGCAATTTACGGACTACCTCTCATTAGTCGGGTTTGTTTTAGAAGGATTCGGTGCGCACAGTTTTGTTCTGCGTGGTGCTCCGATGATGGTTAAGGCCGGTGCGGAGCGCCAAGCGCTACTGGATATCCTGGATCGGCTGGGTGAGGAGCGACCCACGGAACGTGAGCAATTTCTGGCCATCACAGCGGCTGCACTGGCCTGTCACCGGGCGGTCCGTGCCGGAGACCGGCTCAACGGTGCCGAGATGCAGGGTTTGCTGGATCGGCTGCGCACCACCAACGCTCCGCTAAGTTGTCCGCACGGACGTCCGACTATGGTTCGGTTGACCAGGAGCGAATTAGCCCGCCGTTTTTTCCGGGAGTGATTGCAATTGGTTTCTTATGTGGTAACCACCGCCCATCAAGCAGGCTACAGTCAGAGTGAGCAGGCCCGGGAACTGGCCGTGGTACTGAGGGCTCAGTACGTAAGTCGGGATGACCGGAGCATCGCGGATATGGTCAAGGAATATGAGGTGGACGGGGTGCTTGTTGTCAGCCGCCAACGCACCTCGCTTTTTGTCTCGGGCCAGGAGTTCTTTTTTCACCCTGGGATGGCGGCCTTACGCATAAAAGCGATTTTGGCTGGGAAAACTGACCAAATGGTGAAGGCCATGGGTTTGCAGGAAGGAGACCGGATCCTGGACTGTACTCTGGGACTGGCTTCCGACGCGATCGTGGCCGCACATGTTACCGGTGATCACGGAACGGTTGTAGGACTAGAAGTGGTGCCGGCGATTGCCGCCCTGGTTCGGGTCGGAATGACCGGGGCCAGATATAAAAACGCCCGCCTGGCGGTAGCGATTAGACGGATTCAGGTGATTGAGGCGGATTACAGAGACTATCTCCGCCGTCTGCCGGACAAGAGTTTTGATGTGGTTTACTTTGACCCAATGTTTCGCAGCGGAGTGCAGCGGTCCAGCAATATGGGGCCGATGCGGGTCTTGGCTGACCCTTCGCCGCTCAGCACTGATGCTCTGGCCGAGGCCGATCGGGTGGCGACCAAAGCGGTGGTTGTCAAGGAACGGCGGGGAAGCCCCGAATTTGCAAGGCTCGGTCTTTCCGAACAAGGGGGTGGCCGCCAGGCATCGGTAGCCTACGGAATCTTGCGGACAGAAGGTGGTTCCCCTTGACCGGCACGCTGGATCTTGTGGTAATCACTGGTGCGACGGCTACCGGTAAAACCGGTGTCGGGATTGACTTAGCCCGTCTTGTCGGAGGCGAGGTGGTCTCGGCCGATTCAATGATGATCTACCGGGGAATGGACACGGGTACGGCGAAGCCTTCGGTTTCGGAGATGCAAGGTGTGCCGCACCACCTCATTGACGTGGTGGATCCTGATGAAGCATTTAGCGTGGCGACGTATCAGCATCTGGCCGAATACACGATCGCGGGTATTGCCGGGAGGGGACTCCTGCCGATTCTGGTCGGAGGGACAGGTCTCTATGTGCGTTCAGTGGTTGACCACTATGACTTCGCAGCCCCCGGTGATGCGGCTTTCCGCGCTGGTCTGCTCGCGGAGGCCCGCCGTGACGGTTCGGAGACACTGCACGGTCGGCTGGCGGCAGTAGACCCGGTAACGGCTGCCAGGTTGCACGCCAATGACCAGAGGCGGATTATCAGGGCCCTGGAGGTTCATCATCTGACCGGAAGGCCGATCAGTTCCTTCCAGGACAGGGACGAGCACAGGGATTCTAAATACCGGGTGCGGATGTTTGGACTGAACACCGCGCGGGAGATTTTGTACCGCCGTATTGAGGACCGGGTGGACCAGATGCTGGCCCAAGGGCTGGTGGCGGAAGTGGAGCAACTACTAGCCCGGGGTTATGCCCGAGAGTTGGTCTCGATGAAGGGTCTGGGCTATAAGGAGATCGCCGCTTTCCTCGAAGGTGAGTACAGCCTTGACGAAGGAGTGGATTTGCTTAAACGCAACACCAGGAGGTTTGCCAAGCGCCAGTTGACCTGGTTTCGGCGGGATCAGCGGATTCGCTGGATAGATCCCGGGGAATATCAAGGGAGCCTGGCAGTGGCAGAAGAAATTACCAAATCGCTGAAGGATTAGACCGCGCTCCGGCGAAATAAGCATAAAACTATCCGACGGGGGGAACCCAATGAGCAAGATACAGATAAACCTGCAGGATGCCTTTTTAAACCAGCTCCGTAAGGAAAACATCCCGGTAACCATTTTTCTCATAAATGGCTTTCAGCTAAAGGGCTTGGTCAGAGGGTTTGACAATTTTACGGTGATCCTGGACAGCGATGGCAAACAACTGATGGTTTACAAGCACGCCATTTCCACGGTCAGTCCGGCTCGACCGGTAAACACCAGTACGGTGCCCGTCACGCCGGAGGCACGAGAGCGGTAATACAGTAGCCCTTCTTTAAAGAAGGGCTTCATAATTATGTCTTGTTCTTTCTAAAAGCCAGTGATGGGGGATGACGATCTCCCGGAAGACAAGGGTGAGAACGTGCAGCAGTTAGTCACTGAAACCGAAATTGAACTTGCCCCTGTTTATGCGGAGTTGGACTTAATCGCCCTTGAGAACCAGCGCCGGGTGCTTCGGGCTTTCCAACGTAATCGGGTGAGTGAGTATCATTTTCGGCCTAGCACCGGTTACGGGTACGGGGATTCTGGCCGGGACACCCTGGACAAGGTCTATGCCGACGTGTTTGGGGCGGAGGATGCTCTGGTGCGGACGCAGATTGTGTCCGGAACACACGCCCTGAGCCTCTGTCTCTTGTCCCTGTTGAAACCGGGAGATCGCTTGGTGGCACTCGGACAGCCTTATGACACCATCCAGACGGTAATCGGCCTGACCGGAAACAGTCCGGGTTCGTTGATCGGGTCAGGCGTGTCCTATCGTGGGGTTGACTTTGCACCCGACGGGGGTGTGAATTATGAAGCACTCCTTCAGGCTATCGACGATCAGACCAGAGTGCTCCTCCTGCAGCGTTCACGCGGTTATCACTGGCGGAAATCGCTTGGTATGGAGGCGATGCGCGACATCATTGATACTGTGCGCCGTTCACACCCGGGCGTTATCGTGCTGGTTGATAATTGTTACGGCGAGTTTGTGGAGCGGGAAGAACCGACCCATGCCGGGGCGGACCTGGCTTGCGGCTCGCTGATCAAGAATCCCGGAGGGGGGTTGGCCCCCACAGGGGGATACATTGTGGGGCGGGCCGACCTAGTGGAACTGGCAGCCGAACGCTTGACGGCTCCTGGTTTGGGTCGTGAAGTAGGTCCGGTACCGGGGGGGTTGAGGCTTTATTACCAGGGACTGTTCCTGGCACCGCATTTTGTGGTACAGGCCTTAAAGGGCGCAGTTTTTGCCGCCCGTTTGCTGGAGAGACTGGGGTTTGTGACTAGTCCGCGGTATAATGAACATCGAACGGACATTGTCCAGGCGGTGCAGTTGGGCGACCCGGAAGCGGTAATCGCCTTTTGCCGGGCGATCCAGGCGGGGTCTCCCGTGGATGCCCACGTTACCCCCGAAGCGGCACCGTTGCCGGGCTATGATGGCGGTGTGGTGATGGCGGCGGGGACATTTGTGCAGGGGGCTTCTCTGGAATTTACGGCAGATGCCCCCATGCGGCCTCCGTACACGGTCTATCTCCAGGGGGGGCTCACTAAGGAACACGCGAAGCTTGGCATTATTGAGGCCTGCGAGGCTCTGGAAAGACTTAAGAAACAATCTGGGTGAGGTGGAATTTGATGAAGGATATCGTAATCATCGGTGCCGGACCAGCTGGTTTTACTGCAGGTATTTACGCGGTACGTTCCGGGATGGATGCCCTGCTCTTGGAGCGGCGGGCGACCGGCGGGCAGGTGCTGGACACGGACTGGATTGAAAACTACCCGGGCTTTCCGGGTGGCATTAACGGCGCCGAACTGATGGGCCGCTTTGAGAAGCACGCCCGTGATCTCGGAGTGTCTATTGAAAGCGACGAGGTACATGAAATCAGGCGTGAGCAGGATTCTTTTGTGCTGCGCACCAGGAAGGGCGAAATAAAGACGAAGACGGTTATTTTGGCCACTGGAACCGGGCCTCGCCCGCTGGGGGTAGAGGGTGAGGACCGTCTGCGGGGCAAAGGGGTTTCGTATTGTGCGGTCTGTGACGGGTTTTTCTTTAGGGATCAGGAAGTGGCTGTTGTGGGCGGCGGAGATGCCGCCGTTGAGGAAGCACATTTCTTGACCAGATTCTGCTCCAAGATCTATCTGATTCACCGGCGTGACCAGCTACGGGCGGTAGGCAGCCTGCAGAGACGGGCTCTGGACAACCCGAAGATCGAGCCGTTGTGGGACACAGTAGTTACCGAGATACGCGGAGAGAATTCGGTGGAAGAACTGATCCTTAAGAACACGAAAACGGGTGCACCGGGCAATCTCAAGGTTGGCGGAGTATTTATCTACGTAGGTCTGGTGGCGAACTCCTATCTGTACAAGGGATTGGTGGAACTTGATGAACGTGGTTTCGTGAAGACCGATGTGGAGATGGGGACGTCTGTTCCCGGCCTGTTTGCCGCGGGTGACGTTCGGAAGACCCCCCTGCGCCAGGTAGTCACGGCTGTGGCGGATGGGGCGGTAGCCGCGATCACCGCAGAAAAGTACATCACCGGAAGTTAAGGTGTTTTGGGAAACGGGGACAGGCAGTGCGGCCGAGCTAGGTCGTGTCACATAGTGGGTGCGAACCCCACCCGGTAAAGTTTAGCCAACAACCGGTAGCTAGCCTTGGAGCCACCCAGGCAACTGGTTGGTTTAAGCGTAGGCAAGCAAGGTAGCGGGCCAAAAGC
>JAHRFU010000054.1 GCA_019084485.1 Desulforudis sp.
AACACTCGATGGCTGTATTCTGGCGGCGATAAGCGGGGGGCACCTGGTACCCTGCAGTCGTACAAAACACCTACTGCTGGACGGCCTGCGCGACCGTTCGCGCGCCATTCGAGTGGACGAATTGAAGATCGGTGAGGGTAGCGAGGAACTGCCGCAAATCAAGGCCGACATTAAGGCGAAAGCCTTTAGCCGGCAGTAGGTGTTTTGTACGACTGCAGGGTAACAGGTGCCCCCCGCTTATCGCCGCCAGAATACAGCCTTCGAGGGTTGGCGTCAACAAACCCATCCTACTAAGTAATACCACAGGGTCAGTACTAGCCCTGTCCTCTCTCTCAAAGTATTAGCAGATAGAATTTAAGGCTGGCTATGAAAGAATGGCAAATCTCCTGATCGGAGCATTACTGTGGAGACTTCCATTGTTCACACTCCTAAGGAGTTAACACCTATCCTGATGGAAAAGGCATCGGTTCTTCTACATTCTAGCGGAACGGCATACCGACATAGATAATCAGACAAGGAGTCAATCTGCTGCACTAATAGAAGATGGAGCAGGTTGTTGAAACCTGCTCCATCTTTTTCTAAGTCCAAAGATGCTGCTTATTCTGGGGGGGTAGTTCCGTGAGTACAAGTTACCAGGCCGGTAGTGGCGTCCATCGAGTACGTGGCAGTACTATCAACGGGACATATAGGTTTCTCGACCACATAGTCAGATGCGAGAGTTTCAAGACTAGCCGGGAGAGCTCCTTCAACAGTGCGGTACTGTTGCACAGCCCCACTCAGGGTTCGTTGATTGGCCAGGCAAGCCTTTTCTGCGGCGTTTTTCGAAACATTATTGTAAACCGGAATCGCAATCGCCACCAGAATCCCGATAATGATGACAACCACCATCAGTTCCACTAAGGTGAAGCCTTTTTCGCTCTTCAGGAAACCCTTCTCGCTCTTCATTGCGCGGGACATTCTGTAAAACATTCGTTTCACCTCCTCTCCCAGGGGAATGACACTTTATTAAGTCCGTCTGACTTAATACTTTATTTTGCTAAGTTATACCAGGCTGCCCCGGTTTTTGGACACCCGGCCAAAAACATAGCCTTAACACCGATTGTAAATCCAGCTCAGGCCAGACTGTGGGCCATCTGATCGAGGCCCCGGTGTAACAGGCGGGAAACCCGCCGCTGGGTGATACCCAACTCGACTGCAGCCTGAGCCTGGGTCAGATCCCGGTAGTAAACCAGGTAGACAGCTCTCCGCTGCAATTTGGTCAGACTTTCCATCGCCTGCCGGACGGCGACCCGGTCTTCGATCGGCAGTTGGAAGCTCTAACACGGCTTTACCAAAATTTACGTTCCGTTAGCTAATTCTACCATAACCGTGCACTGTGACAAGAACAACTTACTGACCCGTACCTAGGCTCTGCATCCGTTTGATCAGTTCTTCTATTTGAGCCACCTTCTCCGGCGTATCTTCAACCCACAGCACATGGTGCGGCGAATCGGTATCTCCGGACAAGTTGCGGGAGATGAACATGTTGCCGACCGGTACACCGGATAACTCACTGAGTAGGGAGCGTTTGGCGTTTAAGGCTGCGTGTGCCGCCGTTCCGGTGGCCTTGACCACAGGAACCCGAATCTTCTTGCGGACGCCGTCCATGCTGATCAAGGCGCTTCGCACTTGGCTCTCCAAGTACGGCGGGCAGATGACGAGCAACTCCTGGGTGTACTCAGGGTAGTTGAAGGTTGCCGTCTGAACGGTTAATCCGAAACCGGCCAAACGCCCCTCGGCGTCTTTAGCGGTAATGTTCTTTAGCTGGTGGACGAAGACCGAATTATCTCTCCCGTCTTGCGTATCGACTTCCCTGATCAGGGTCTCGACCTGCGCCCAGCGGGCAAACACCCTGGTGTCGAACACAAACAGACGGTTCTTTAACAGCAGGTACTGCTTCGGCTTGATGCCGGCACTGTCAAGGATCTCAATCGCTCTTTTGGGGGAGATCTGGGTCAGGGTGATGGTCTTGTAGTCCAAGGACAGATCACTGATCGGTGAGTCTACGGTGTTGATCAGTTCCTGTAACTTGTGCAGAGCAGGCGGGGGACCCTGGGCCCAGATGACATTCTGGTTTGGATCCAGGGTAATGCTGGTCAGGGGAATACCCAGTCCTTCAGCTAAGGTTTGAATCTCCCCTGCGGGGATAAAGAACAGGTCAAACCGGGTGAGCAGCAACTGTTTGAAGAAGTTGTCCTGCAGTTTCTCCGGCTCGCCGACCACAATCAGGTCGCCCTCTTGGATGTAGGCCAATCCCTGGCTTTGAAGAAGGAGTTCCAGTGCCTGGAGTGGGGAGGAACTGGTGCGGAAACTGACCTTGCAGGGGTCAGCGATCAGAATGATCCCTACGTCCATCTTGATCGCTAAGGCCGATAAGACATCGCGAATGTCTGCGTCGCGTACATCTAGGCTAATGCTTTGGGACGTAGTCGCCTCGGCGGATCGGGGGCCGATGAATGAGGTCTGGGACTGGTCAGGCTGACCCGGAGCAGCCGCAGCGACCAAGAAAAGAACCAGGGTGATCAATCCAAGGGATCGAAAGGACAACCTGCTATTCATTGCCTTCACCTCAACATGTTATGATCCTGTAATCTATTCCATTACCTGTAATAATACCTACAAGCTTCGCCATCTTTCCCAGTTATCCTGTTTTTGGCTATATTAAAACGAGAAATTCCCAGAAATAATTTTTCCCGCCCTAAATATAAAGGATTTGACGCCATAATCTAGAAACTTATGACATTAAATCGTTTATATTGCACCGGGCTTAATTGATTAGCCGTTTATCTAGGGAAGTGTAGCCAGTGTTTGAGGCCAAGTCTTCGCGCAAGCGCCTCGGTGAAGAACTAGTTGAAAGAGGCCTAATCACAAAGGAACAGTTGTGGGAAGCTTTGCGTACCCAGTCCAAAACCGGTGACCGTCTCGGTGTGGTTTTGGTCAGGATGGGCGTAGTGTCGAATCACGACGTAGATGGGATCTTGGGTATCTGTCCATCGGTATCTCTCGACTCCATCGACAGCACATTGCTGAAGACGGTTCCGGAACAGCTTATCCGAAAGTATCAGGCCGTACCCGTTAAGAGAGACGGCCAGACATTGACTCTGGCTATGGCCGACCCCTCGAACGTTTTGGCAATGGACGACTTCCGTCTCATCCTAGGGTGCGAGGTGGAACCGGTTCAAGTATCGGTTGAAGAAATTGAATCGGCCATTCAAAAACACTTCGGTATCCCACAGTTCGACAAGGCTTTTGATGATTTTGACCTGCAAGTAGCCGCTGATGAAGAGGACGAACAGGACGACCATAACCTGGTCGACGATGCTCCGGTTGTGAAGCTGGTTAACTCGATTTTCCTGCAGGCTATTGATATGAACGCCAGTGACATTCACCTGGAACCCCAGGAATCAGGAATTCGCATCAGGTACCGGGTGGACGGCGTACTCCGGGAGATTGCCCACCTACCCCGGAAAATCCGGCCCGCCGTAATTTCACGGATCAAGATCATGTCCGAAATGGATATAGCGGAAAAGCGGGTTCCGCAGGACGGCCGGATCCCACTCAAAGCCGGTACCAGGGAGATTGATCTGCGGGTCTCGACTCTGCCAACCACTTACGGGGAGAAGGTCGTGGCCCGTCTGTTGGATAAGTCCGGGATGCAGAACTACCGGATTGAGCAGTTGGGCTTCCAGCCCGAGAATTTGAAGAAGTTCCGTTCCGCACTCCGCAACGCCTACGGGATGCTGCTGATCACCGGCCCCACCGGCAGCGGTAAAACCACCACTCTGTATGCTGCCCTTAACCAGATTAACACCATCGAACGGAATATTGTTACGGTTGAAGATCCTGTTGAGTATATGCTGGTCGGGATCAATCAGACTCAAGTCAACGTCAAGGCCGGGATGACTTTTGCCGCCGGGCTGCGTTCGATTTTACGCCAGGACCCGGATGTAATCATGGTTGGTGAGATCCGAGACGGTGAGACCGCCGACATTGCGATGCGGGCGGCAATCACGGGTCACCTGGTGCTCTCCACGCTCCACACCAACGATGCGGCCGGTTGTGTCGGGCGCCTGGTGGATATGGGCGTGGAGCCTTTCATGGTTTCCGCCTCTCTGTTGGGGGTGGTCGCCCAGCGCCTGGTCCGGCGGATCTGTACGGAGTGCAAGGGGTCTTACCAGTTACCGGAACACGCCCCGGAGCGGCAGTTCATGGGGCTTGATGCCACGGCACCGGTGACCCTGTACCGGGGAGCCGGATGCACCCGCTGTGGTAATTCCGGCTACAAGGGGCGGGTCGCGATCCACGAGGTGATGATGGTGAGTCCCGCACTGCGCCCGCTGATCTCAGCCAACAAGCCGGCCGATGTGCTAAAGCAGAAGGCCGTTGAACAGGGGATGATCACCCTGAAGGCCGATGGCATATATAAGGTGCTGGAAGGGATAACCACTGTTGAAGGGGTCATGCGCGTGGCCTATGTGGGAGAAGAATAGTCTGTGCTGGAGGAGTACCGGGATGAAGATCGATGACATTTTGCGACTAGCCTTCAAGATGGGGGTATCAGACGTCCATTTTACGGTAAACAGTGCCCCGGCCTTCAGGCTGCACGGGCATCTACGGCCCTTCGACGCTCCGGAATGGAAGGGCGGTCTTGAGATTGATGCTTCATACATTAAGATCCTGGCCCCAGAGGATACGGACAATCTGGCCCGCCAAATCTTTAATCCGGATCGCTATGCGGACTTCATCGCTACGGGTGAACTGGATTTTTCCTACGCCATCGATGGTGTCGGGCGGTTTCGTGTCAACGCATACAAGCAACAGGGTCACGTTGCGATCGCCATCCGTCTAATCAACTCCCGGATTCTCTCATTCACCGAACTTGGGCTGCCGGACATCCTGGCTTATCTGGCTCGCCGGCCCCGGGGAATGGTCTTGGTGACCGGTCCGACCGGCAGTGGTAAGTCCACGACCCTGGCCTCGATGATCGATCTGATTAACCTTGAGCGAAGTGACCACATCCTCACCTTGGAGGATCCCATTGAATTCGTTCACACCCATAAGAAATGCCGGGTGAACCAACGCGAAATCGGACTTGACAGCCGGTCTTTCGCTAACGCCCTGCGTGCCGCGATGCGTGAAGACCCCGACGTAATCCTGGTCGGTGAAATGCGAGACCCGGAGACGATCGGTATCGCTCTGACCGCAGCTGAAACAGGGCACCTCGTGTTTGCTACTTTGCACACTTCCAGTGCGGCGCAGACGATCGACCGGATCATCGACGTTTTCCCCCCCTACCAGCAACAGCAAATCAGGGTACAGCTTGCGAATACGATCCAAGGTGTGGTAGCCCAGCAGCTGATCCCCCGGATCGATAAGCCGGGGCGCTGCGCCGCCATTGAGATTATGGTGGCCACTCCGGCCATCCGTAATCTAGTTCGAGAAGGCAAGACCTACCAAATCATCAGCCAGATCCAGACCGGGGCTAAGTTTGGGATGCAGTCCCTGGATATGAGCCTGCGTAACCTTTACCAGAAGAAGATGATCAGCAAGGTGGAGATGCTTAACCGTGCGGCTGACCCAGAGAGTCTGCAGAAGATGATCTCGGAGCAATAGATGATACTCCACGGACTGAAGTTGGTAAGAAATCAGGGGTAGGGTTGAATGAGTCAACTGAAATTTCGGTACAAGGCCCGGAACCGTTCCGGAAAGCTGGTTGGAGGCACAATCACAGCGGACAGCGAGGCTAAGGCGCGGGTGTTGTTGCGGGAACGCCAGTTGTTTGTCGTGGAGGTCAAAGCGGCTCCCACCCAAAAAGGATCGTCCCTGTTCAGTGTTGGGAAGAAGGTGAAGCCGAAGGACTTGGCCGTCTTCTGCCGCCAACTGTCGACTATGGTTCAGGCCGGCATGCCGCTCCTGACTTGCTTTAACGTCCTGGGCCAGCAGAGTGATAACGTCACGTTGCGGGAGACTGCAGCGTCGGTGGCGCAGTCCCTTGAAACCGGTCGGACCCTTTCGGAGTCTTTCCGTGACTACCCGAAGATTTTCCCCCAGATCTTTACCAGTATGGTTGAAGCCGGCGAGGTTGCCGGAGCTTTGGAGGAAGTGTTGGAACGGCTGGCGATTCACTTTGAGAAGGACGCCGATATTAGATCCAAGGTCAAAGGGGCGATGATGATGCCTGCGGTGGTTATCGCCGTGGCGATTATCGCGGTGATCATCATCCTGACCTTTGTCCTGCCGACTTTCATTAAGATGCTGACGGATTTAAATGTGCCTTTACCGCTACCGACCAGGGCTACCATTGCGCTGAGTGAGTTCCTCCAGTCCTTCTGGTACATTGTACTGGCCGTGTGCGGAATCGGTTTCGCCGGTTTTAAGCGCTACGCCGCGACGCCGAAGGGCAGAAAGGTCGTTGACCGGGGCGTCTTACGTCTTCCGGTCTTTGGGGTTCTGATCAGGAAAATGGTGGTAGCCCGAGTGTGCCGGATTCTGTCTTCTCTGGTTCGGAGCGGGGTGCCGTTGTTACAGGCTTTGGCTATTGTGCGCAGCGTTGCCGGAAACGAGACCTTTGCCAGTGCCATTCGGGATGCGGAAAATAGCGTAAAAGAGGGCGAAGGACTTGCTCCACCCCTGGAGCGGAGTAAGGTCTTTCCTCCGATGGTGACTCGGATGATTGCCATCGGTGAGGACACCGGGGCGGTGGATTCGCTCCTGGAAAAAGTGGCCCACTTCTATGAGCGGGAAGTGGATGACACTGTGAGCAATCTATCTAAGATTTTGGAACCGATACTGATGGTTGGCATCGGAGGCATCGTGGGGTTCATTTTGATGTCGGTGTACCTGCCGATGTTCAGCATCGTCGGATCGATGCAGTAACCGTGTAGATTGGGAAGTGGTGTTCACATGCGAACGGTATCCCGGATCATATGCATGACCGGTAAGCAACGGGCTGCGGGGTTCACCCTGGTGGAACTGGTGGTATTGATGGTGGTGATCGGCATAATGGTCGCCATTGCTGTACCGAACATCGGCAGCACCGTTGACGCTTACCAGGTCACGACGGCAGCCGGTGAATTGGCCACAGACCTACGGTTGGTGGTACAGGAAAGCGTCAGCCAAGAAATGGAACACCGGATTGAGTTTGACACGGTGGGCAACCGGTATACGGTGCACCTTATCCGAGATGACGGTAGCCGTACCCAGATCAAATCGGTGGAGATCAGTAATCAGGTTCGGTTGACGGGAACCGCGTTCACCGATAACCGGCTGGTTTTTGGCAGGCAGGGAAGACCCTCCGAAGACGGTGACATCATTTTGACCAGCGAATTCGGCCGGGTGCGCACGATAAGCGTTGATGAGAGCGGCCGGGTGGCGGAAGCTGATTAGCGGGAGATGGAGTCTATGATCTGGCTCAGGGAACGCCTTAACAGTGACGGATTTACCCTTATCGAGGTGATCGTCGCCCTCGTAATCATCTCATTCCTCCTCACGCCCTTGGCGACGGGCTACGGTTTGTACCACCGCGCCACGGTGCGGGCAGATGGGGAGACGATGGCCGTGTTTCTAGCCCAGGACAAGATGGAAGAGTTGAAGGGCAGGGCGTATAGTGCGTTGGTTAACGGATCCGAGTCGGACACCCCAAGATCCGGCTATACTCGCAACGCACAGGTGAGCACCGGATCCTTGGGGACCAAAACCATTTTGGTGACTGTGCATTACCCGATGCAGGACGGGACGGGCTTGATCACACTCCAAACGGAGAGGGCGCGCAGATGATAAAGGGGCCGAAAGCAAACAGAGAAGGCGGCTTCACGCTGGTCGAGATGTTGGTAGCATCGGTGATCCTGCTACTGGTGCTTTCCGTTGCCAATGCCCTCTTTTTTGAAGCGATCGTTTCCTGGCGCTACGGTGAGTCTCGGATGGATGTGCGCGAGGGCTTACGCCTAGGTATGGACCGGATGACCCGTGAGCTACGGACCGCCCAGCAGCTAACCGATATGCAGAGTGACCGGATCGAATTCGTGGTCCTCCAGGACGATGGTTCGGAGCCTACGGTGGAGTACTACGTTAACATCAGCAAGGAATTAATTCGCAGCACCGGCGGTGGCGATATAGTGTTGGCTGCCGGAGTTGATGCTTTTGAATTGACCTATCTTGAAGAAAATCGGGTGGTTGGGCTGCGGCTTGGCGGGTCATCAGACGGGCAGAGCGTCGAGTTTAATGGCCGTGTTGCCTTGCGTGCTCAACAGCTCTAGGGAAGGGGTGCTCCTGTGCTTTGGGTTTCCGGCGAGCGTGGTCAGGCCATGATATTGGCGCTTCTCATCGTGGGCGTCGGTCTTGTGGTCACCGTAGCTCTAGCGACCATGGGGACCGGGGCGATTAAGATCTCCCGAGCCCATGCCGAGGATGTTAAGGCGCTGTATATCGCGGAAGCAGGCTTGGAACAGGCCTTGGCTCAGCTTCGGTTTCAACCGTCATGGAGCGGTTTTAAGGACGAGAGCGGAACTGATCTCTGGATCGATTATGGTGAGGGGCAGTTCCGGATCGAGTTAGATCCGAACGCGTTTACCGGATGGAATACCCAGGAGCGGACGGTGACGGTCACTTCCACCGGCCGTCACCTGGTGGCCGGGGAAACGATCGCGCAGAAGACCCTGGTCGCATCGGTTGTGGTCAGGCTGCACGATGCATTATGGGGCTGGCCCGGACTGTTTGTGGACGGAACCGCGGGTATAGTTATTGGAGGCAGTACCTCTTTGGAGATCACAGACGACGCTGGGGTGCTGTCCGGAACGGTCTATGTCCGGGGAGATCTTACAATCAGTGGAAACGGGAGACTGACTGCCGACATTCTGGCTGTGGAGAGAGAGCTTTACGTGCAAAAGGAGAATAGGTTGTCTGCAAATGAAGTTCGAGCTAAAACAATATTAGATTACACCATGAGTAAAATCAGCTTAAGGGTCCCGGTCATTATCAGAAACTGGGACATTCAAGACAAGCCGGATTTGGTCTTCACGGCCGACATGCGCGAGTACTATCAAGAACTGGCAGCCGATCCTTCGATAGCGGTATGGAACCAGGATTCCCTGCTGGACATGTCCGGAGTATATCAGTTGGATGGGTTGTACCGGTGCAATGGTCCTTTAGACTTGAAGTCCGGCATCTACTCCGGGCGCGGAACGATCATTGCCACGGGGGATGTCCGGTTTGCTTCGGGGAAGACATTGGAAAAGGCTGACGATGAATCCTGCCTGACCATCATTACACCGACCGGTCAGGTGACTCTGGGCGGTGGCGAAATTCTGGGCGCAAACGTGGTGGCGCATCAGCTTCGCCTAAACGGAAACGCGTCTATTTTAGGAATCGCCATGGTGGAGGATGTGAGTCTTAACGGTGGTGGAAACAGCGTGAACTTTGATCTCGATAACCTGTTTGCCGAGGGCGGGGATCTGGCATTGCCTGGTACCTCCGTTAAGATTAGTAGTTGGAGAGAGAAACATGGAGTGTTCTAGATAGGGGGGGATGGGTGTGGGACTAAACACGAAGGTCAATGTGAAAGAACTTCTTGGTAGGTTTTTACCCAAACAGACGGTGTTTGCGGCGGTGGACTACGGTACCCGGTCGATAAAGACGGCCTCGGTGAGCACTGCCGGGCCGCGGCCGATGCTGCTCCAACTGTCACGTGTAGCCCAACCGGTTACGGTCGGGGACGAGCCGGGTCTGGATGCTCGGGTAAACCTGCTCGCTGAAGCAATTGAGCTGGCGGGGATGAAGAACCAAGAGGTAATTGCGACGCTTGGGGCGGATAAGGTGATCACCCGCCACCTCCAACTGCCGTTGATGCCGGAGAAGGAATTGGCGGCAGCCGTTAGCTTCGAGGCGGAGAAGCTCATTCCGGTTCCGCTCTCCGACCTGATCGTGCGTTACGTTAAGCTCGGTGAGACCGAGGGGGGTGAGGGGAAACAGCAGGAGGTACTCCTGGCAGCGGTTCCGTTGGATGTGGTACACGGCTTCTATGAGCTGTTCGTTCAGGCCGGTGTAACAATCACGGCTTTGGATCTGCAGCCACTGGCCCTATGGAGGGCTTTGAGCGGAGTCGTCGGTTCACCTGGCAGCCCTCCAGACGAAGTCTCTGCGATCGTCGATATTGGGGCGGTAAACACCACGTTGATCGTCGTGCACCAAGGAGCGCTCCTCTTCTGGCGTTCACTAGCGGTCGGGGGCGACTTACTTACCAAATCGATGGCCGAGGCATATGGTATCAGCTTTGAGGAAGCCCAGACACTTAAGGAAGAAAGCGGTAAAGTGTTGTCGACGGAGGAAGCGGCGGAGGTAATTTCCCCGGAAGAAATGCAGTTGGACTTCTCCCTTCGGGACGGTTTGGGGGAGGTCGTCAGGGAGATCCGGCGCTCGCTTGATTTCTATGCCGGAACCAAGGGGGCACGTTCCGTGGAAAGGATTGTGCTCAGCGGTGGGGGCTCTAATCTGCAGGGGTTTGCCCTCTTCTTGGCTGACGCCCTAGGAATCCCGTCGAAAATCGGGGCGTTGCCGGTTGACATCCCGCCCGGTGCTGGCGATGAAATGCCTTATCAGGATCCGGCGATGTTTATGTCTGTCGGCCTGGCTCTTCGTGAAGCCGGTGTCAGATCAATTCAAAAGTAGGAGATGGGTGGTATGTACAAGGTCAACCTGTTGCCTGACGGACTCCAAAAAGGCAGTGCCGTGGACATGCGCCGGATCAAGCGGCTAGCAATGGTAGCTGTTGTTGGTCTTGTTGTGATCGGTGGTTTTGGGGTATATCTGGTCAGTGACTACTCCCGCCTCACCCAACGGGCCGAGGTTACTCCCCCGGGTACCCAGGTGGCGTCCAAGTCCGAGACCGCAGGCAAAGAGGGTACAGAGAAAGAGCATCATGTTCTGCCTGAAACTACCAGAGCCAGGGACGACGTACGGCCGAGTACTCCGGATGCCAGTGTTAAGGATCCCTTCGTGGGGCCGATGTCGCTTACGGGGATAGTCTTCAGCGGGGGAGAAGGCGACCTAGCGATCATCGAGTCGGATACCACAGGGTACGTGGTAGCCACAGGCGACACTGTGTCCGGACTCTGGACGGTGGTGGAGATAGACCGGGAGATGGTTGTGCTGCAGAGCGCTGATGGCCGTGAAATGCGGCTGGAGCTATCCGGAAGGTAGACCAAGCGATCAGGATGGGGTGAAGGGGGCCACTGCTCATGGAGCAAAGGGAATGCTGTTCGGAATTAAGACTTCGAGTTACGGAATTGGAAACGGTTCTTGAGGTTGGCAGACAGATTACGGCCACCCTTGATTCCGAACGCATTATGGACGGTGTTATTGACGCCTGCAAGGGGGCAGTTAAAGCGGAGGCAGGTACCCTTTGGATTCTGGAGGAAGACG
Organism: Desulforudis sp.; assembly: GCA_019084485.1. Taxonomy (GTDB): domain Bacteria; phylum Bacillota; class Desulfotomaculia; order Desulfotomaculales; family Desulforudaceae; genus SURF-60. The sequence goes on from JAHRFU010000054.1 coordinate 11,455, forward strand.
CTTACCTGGTTCCCTTAGCCGTCCGGGGGCCGAAGGCCGACCGTCTGAAAGGACTCAGGCTAAAGAGGGGCGAAGGACTGGCCGGACAGGTCTGTGAGAGTCAGGAGCCGGTTTTCATCGAGGATGTCACCAGCGACGAGCGATGGGCCAGCCGGTTTGATGATGCTACCGGTTTTGTCACGAGATCAATGATGGTTGTACCTCTTTTCACAGATGACCGAGCGATTGGTTCCCTTCAGCTAATCAATAAGCTTGACGGTTCACTGTTTGATGAGTCTGATCTGCGTATCAGCATGGCCTTGGCGGCAGTCTCTGCCAAGACCATTGTTAATAGTAGGAATTATACCCAACAGCGCCGGTTTCTTGATACCTTACTGAAGTTGATGGCGTCACTGCTGGATGCTCGAGATCAGTATACCCTCGGGCATTCGGAGAGAGTGAGCAGGCACGCCGTCTTAATCGCTCAAGGATTGGGACTGGGTCTGGATGAACAGGACGTTATTGAAAGAGCTGCCTTGTTGCACGATATTGGTAAGGTTTCCATACCGGAGGACGTCCTTACGGCCGATCCGCTGGACGCGAAGGCTTGGGAACAGATTAAGAAGCATCCTGACTTGGGGGCCGATCTGCTTTTACAGTTGGAACCCAAGTCTATGGTACGGCAGCTCTGGGCGGGCGCACTTTACCACCACGAGCGGTTTGACGGAAACGGATATCCCGTAGGCTTGAATGGAACCGATATTCCGCTGGTGGCCCGCATTATTGCGGTCGCAGACGCATTTGATAACCTGGTCAGCCAACAGCGCTACGGTATGTCCAAGGGCATTGAGGAAGCCTTGGAGGAGATTGAACAGTGTTCCGGAACTTATTTCGATCCAGGGATTGTGGATGTGTTTGTTGGTGCTGTGCGCGCCCGTCGGGTTTCTAAGGCGTAGCTACTTTCACACTATGGTGTACACCCCGACCGGTTCGGCGATACCCCGCACCGGTATCCGGCCCAGTTCTTTGAACTCGCAGGGCAGGACATCCTTGTCCAGGAGGTTGAAGGTGCGTTCACTTAGGATGATCGGCGTGCCGTGTTCCTTGGTCCTCACAAAGTAAGGGTGATTGCAGAGATCGGCAGGGCGATCACGATCGGATCCACGAAGGTCCAGGGGAACCCGGCCAGAGGGTGGCCTTGCCGAATAGCGTCTGGCTGAGGCCGATCGCGGTGGCTTCTTTGGCGTGCAGGAAGAGCATCACGAAAATGCTGGTGCTAAAGCCTATGAGCATGCTCGCGGTGACTCCGGCCCTTGTGGCTTTTCTCCAGAAAGCGGGCGCCGCCGATCATGACGGCTGCGGCGTAGATCGACGGTAACAGCCAGGTAGATGCCGATCAACAGTGATATTGCCCAGAGTTCCATATTTATCCCCCTCAGTTTAAGATCAGATCATTCATCCTTGTTCCAGTTAACCAGACCGTAACCAACGCACACCAGGCAGGCCAGGACACTGAGCGTATAGGCCAGCCATACCTGCGGATCGGGTATTCCCAACAACCTCATCACCTCCCCCAAAAATAAAAAACAACTTGTACTTTTTACCAGGCCAAAGCAAAACGGCAAGCTCCTAAGGGAGCCTGCCGCACTCAAGATCATTATGGCGGGGGAAGAAGGATTTGAACCCTCGTTGACGGTTTTGGAGACCGCTGTTCTACCTGACTGAACTATTCCCCCGTAAGGACAATTAATATTATACGGAGTTTGTCAGACCGAGTCAACCACGTTAAGTTGAGATCCAGGACACTTTCCTATCACTAATTATACAGCCGCCAGCGATTGCCTGTTTTCCTTTTTTCGACCGGTTCGTCCGTATACCGTACCTATTAATAAACATAATAAGGATGAGCAAAACAGACCGGGAGGAAGATCAAAATGACGAAATACCGCTGCCATATTGTCGCTGTTCTGGTTACCTGTTTGATGCTGACAATCTGTCTTGTACCTACTGCTTTCGCGGAACCGGAGGCCAAAGCCGGGCTGGACACCACAGCCGAATCAGCCGTATTGATGGACCCTGTTTCGGGACGACTGCTATTTGAAAAGGATCCGGATACGCCGCGTTCGATCGCCAGTATCACCAAGATTATGACCATGTTGCTGGCGGTCGAGGCCTTAAACGACGGCAAACTGAGCCTCGACGACATCATCACGACCAGTGACTATGCGGCAAGTATGGGAGGCTCCCAGATCTATCTGGAGCCCGGAGAAGAGTTCCCCTTTCGCGAAATGCTGATTTCCATCGCTACCGGATCGGCTAACGATGCCAGTGTTGCTGTCGGCGAACATATCGCCGGTTCGGTCGAGGCCTTCGTGGATCTGATGAACCAACGCGCCAAGGAACTGGGCTGCAAGAACACCCATTATGTAAACCCGACCGGACTCCCTGCGGAAGGACACCACTCATCAGCACGGGATCAGGCTCTGATCCTGCGTGAGGCGATTAAGTACCCGGTGTTTATGGAAATGTCCGGGATGAAGGAATACGACCTGCGGGGCGGGGAGTTTAAGCTTTGGAACACCAATAAGCTGCTGTGGTGGTACCGGGGTGCGGACAGTGGAAAAACCGGATGGACGAATGAAGCCAGTTACTGTCTGGCGTCCAGTGCGGAGCGTGACAACCTGCGCTTGATCTCGGTGGTGTTAGCCTGTCCCCAGCCGAAAACGCACTTTCAGGAATCTATGAAGCTGTTTAACTGGGGTTTCGCCCGCTATGAAGCGGTAAAACTGGCCGATAAGGGACAGGTCATCAAGACCGTTGCGGTAGAGAAAGGCAAACACCAGGAGGTCGGCCTGATCACCAATGCCCCTGTGTCCGTAGTGGTACCAAAGGGTGAGAACAAAGGGATCAGCTTTCATCTGGAGCTTCCGGAGCAGCTGACCGCCCCGATTGAGTCGGGAGCAGCAGTGGGCTCCTATATCGTGACCAATGAAGGGGAGGAAATTCTCCGCGTGGATTTGGTCAGCAACCGTCAGGTGGAACGCTTGACCCTGTGGCAAGAAATCATGCGGGTCGGTGACGAGGTCCTGAAGTAGATCCCTCCACAACAATCCCAAGCGTAAAAGGGGCGGGCGACCGCCCTTTTTGTTTGCCCAAACGACGGATTATTGGAAGGATTTTGCAGGAACCAGACGCTTGTCCGTAGAAGTAAACCGATAATTTATGGACAGGATGGGGTATTCACGGGGAGGGTGAGCTAATAATGACACCGGAAATAGAGGTCCTGGACAGCACTTTGGTGGCCAGGCTACAGGGTGAACTGGATATGAAGGTAACCGATTCGATGCGGAGTGCACTCGACCAGGCTCTGGACACCTCGGGAGCCAAGCATCTGCTTTTTGACCTTAGGCAGGTTTCCTTCATCGACAGCTCTGGATTGGGTGTGATCCTCGGCCGCTACCGGCGGATCGTTGACAAGGGGGGGCGGCTTGGCTTTGTAAATGTTGAGCCACCGGTGCGCCGGGTACTGGAGCTCTCCGGCGTGCTCCGGATCAGTACCGAGTTTCAGGACGAGCACCAGGCAGTAGCCGAACTGGCACGAGGAGGGTTGGCCTGATGGAATTTGAAAACTTCTTGCGCATTGAGTTTTTTAGCCGGCCTGAGAATGTCGGGCTGGCTCGGGTGGCGGTGGCAGCCTTTGCCGCGCAACTCGACTACACGATCAGTGAACTCGACGACCTAAAGGGCGCAGTGTCGGAGGCCGTTTCGAATGCGATCGTCCACGGATACGCGAATGATCCCGATCACGTGGTGAAGATCGCAGCCTACCTGCGGGAAGGAGCACTGGAAATCGTCGTTGAGGATCGTGGTTACGGCATCCCGAACATCGACGAGGTCCTGCGCCCCGGTGCGTCCACGGTGCCGGAACGGCTCGGTCTCGGTTTTTCCTTCATCCGGTCCTTCGTCGACCGCCTGGAGATTATCTCCGAACCGGGGAAGGGTACCAAGGTCATAATGTATAAGCGACCCGGATCACAGAGAAGCGATGCGCGCACGAATTGATATCAATATCCCGAACCACCCGCTCCTGAAGGACAAGGAAACCCGGCGCTTGATCCGGGCCGCGCAGCAGGGTGACGTGGTCGCCCGTGAGACCCTGATCAACTCCAACCTGAAGCTGGTGTGCAATGTAATCCGGCGTTTTGAGGGGCGGGGCTACGACATCGACGACCTGTTTCAGATCGGGTGCATCGGCCTGATTAAGGCGATCGATAAGTTTGACCTCACCTTTAAGGTGAAGTTTTCCACTTACGCCGTTCCGATGATTATCGGGGAAATCCGGCGTTTCTTACGTGACGATACCCCGATTCGGGTCAGCCGTTCGCTGAAGGAACTGGCCTGGCGTCTGCAGACCACCAGGGAACGGCTACAGTCCGAACTGGATCGCGAACCGACCATCGGCGAGATCTCGGAAGCCCTCGGCGTTCCCCGGGAAGAACTGGTCGCTGCTCTTGAAGCCGTCCAGACTCCCGCTTCACTTTACGACGTCCTGCATCAGGAAGAGGGCGACGCCATCTACATCATGGATCAGCTGCGTAACAAGGAGCAAACGGAAGCAAGCTGGATCGAAAGCTTGGCCCTCCGGGAACTGCTGGACACCTTGCCCGAACGCGATCAGAAGATCATAATGTGGCGCTTCTTTGACGACAAGACCCAGGCTGAGGTGGCCCGCACCCTCGGCCTGTCCCAGGTACAGGTCTCCCGCCTGGAACGCGACGCCCTAAAAAAACTCCGCAGCATGACCGGACAAGAGTAGGTGTAAAACGGGGACAGCGGTGAAAATACCAACACCTGGAAGGTGCAGTGCGCGCTGAGGGTATTGCCGGAACAAACGATAGGGAGTATAGATCAAAAATGCGCAGTGAGCCGCGGATCTGCGTCGACCGCCTGTCTGAGTGAGCGAAGCGAGCGAGTTCGGCGACGCCCGAGGCGAACGAGCAGATTCCTCTGTCACGTACGTGTTTGTGTAGGCAATCCCTCAGGAAAGCGCACAGCACCACACAACAATTTTCATCATTCGTGGTGCCGGTCGTTGGGCGGAATGGGCGACTGTCCCCGTTTTATACCCTTGCCCTTTGCATAAAATCTAGCTCGGGAAAGACATAATAAGTTTGGTAGAACAAAGTAAGGAGGGTTTCGATGCAAGTAAAAGTCGAGGAATTCATCGGCGAATCTAATCAGAGTTGGCACGACGCCGTAAGTTCAGCGGTTACCGAAGCCTCGAAAACACTCGGCAACGTGACCGGAGTCGAAGTAATCAACTTCACCGCCAGAGTCGAAAACGGAAAAGTGGTTAACTACAAGGCAGACTGCAAAATAGCTTCAGCGAAGTAAGGGCACCGACTGGTGCCCTTTCCCCTTTCCGGAAACCCCCACTAAAAGAATTAAAATATATTAAAGCCTCGACGGCCCGGGAAAAGGAAGAGCCGTAGACCACGCCAAACGCCGATCGGCCATAATCAAGCCTTGCGGAACAATTGGATAATTAGTAAAATGGTTGCAAGTCTGAAAAAATGCTTGTCGAAAAGAGGAGAAGAGAGATGTCCGAGATCAAGATTTTGCTTACCGAAGAAGAGATGCCTACAGCCTGGTACAACGTTCAGGCGGACATGCCCAATCCCATGAAGCCCCCGCTGCACCCGGGAACCCACCAGCCGGTTACCCCTGAGGACCTCATGCCGATCTTTCCAATGGAATTGATCAAGCAAGAAGCCACGACGGAACGGTGGGTCGAGATTCCGGATGAGGTCAGAGAGATCCTGCGCATTTGGAGACCGTCCCCGCTAATCCGGGCAACCCGTCTGGAGAAGGCACTGGACACCCCCGCGCGGATTTACTTCAAGAATGAAGGTGTGAGTCCGGCCGGCAGCCACAAATTGAACACCGCCGTGCCGCAGGCTTACTATAATAAACAGGCGGGTATCAAAAGACTGGCCACCGAGACCGGTGCCGGCCAGTGGGGAAGCGCACTGTCTATGGCCTGCAACTTCTTTGGTATGGAATGCACCGTCTACATGGTTAAGGTCAGCTACCACCAGAAGCCTTACCGCCGCTCCCTGATGCAGATGTTTGACGGCGAGGTGATCGCCAGCCCAAGCAACCGCACCAATTCTGGACGCCAGGTGCTAGAGGCCGATCCGGACTCCCAGGGTAGCCTGGGGATCGCCATCAGTGAGGCCGTCGAGGACGCCGCCACCCGTGAGGATACAAATTATGCTTTGGGCAGTGTGCTTAATCACGTGCTCCTGCACCAGACCGTCACCGGCTTGGAGACCAAAGCTCAGCTGGCCAAGGCTGGGGAACAGGCGGACGTGATTATCGGCTGCTGCGGCGGTGGGAGCAACTTCGGTGGTTTCGCTTTCCCGTTCCTGCAGGACCGTTTCGCCGGTACCGCGAATCCGAAATTCATCGCTGTCGAGCCGACCAGCTGCCCGACCCTGACCAGAGGTAAACTAGCCTATGACTTCGGGGATGTGGCCGGTCTGACTCCGCTGATTTACATGTACACGCTCGGCTCGAGCTTCATGCCCCCGGGTATCCACGCCGGTGGTCTGCGTTACCACGGCGATGCGCCACTCTTATGCCATATGGTTGCGGAAGGCTACATCGAGCCCAGAGGCGTGAACCAGACTAAGGTCTTCGAGTCCGCGATGCTGTTTGCCAAAAGCGAAGGCATGGTTCCGGCTCCGGAATCCGCGCACGCCATCGCCGCTGCCATCGATGAGGCCATCGCCTGCCGGGAAGCCGGGGAAGCGAAGACGATTGTCTTTAACCTGAGCGGACACGGCCATTTCGACTTGGCTGCTTACGACGTATTCCTCAGCAACCAGATGGAGGATTTCCCGCTGCCCGAGGAAGATCTGAAGAGAGCCCTAGCTTCCCTCCCCAACGTGTAGGGAGGGGTATTACGGAGGTTTTGATGCGGTTTACAGGAACAATGAAGGTGAACGCGGCGGGGAACCTGGAAATCGGCGGCTGTGATACGGTCAAGCTGGCTGAAAGTTTCGGGACACCTCTGTACGTAATGGATGAAGAGTATCTCCGCTCCAACTGTCGCTCTTACTATGCGGCTTTCAATAAGCATGGAGCGGACGCGATATACGCCGGTAAATCGCTCTTGACCCTAGCCATTTGCCGGATAGTTGATGAGGAGGGTCTAAGCCTGGACGTAGTTTCCGGAGGGGAACTGTACACCGCGCTCCAGGCTGGATTCCCGATGGATCGTGTTTACTTCCACGGCAACAACAAGTCCGCGGACGAAATCCGGATGGCGCTGGCTGCCGGTGTCCACCGCTTCGTGGTGGACAGCTTTGATGAGATCGACCTGCTGGATACTCTGGCGCGTGAGGCGGGGGCAACGGCTAATGTGCTGCTGCGCCTTACCCCGGGGATCGAGGCCCATACCCATGATTACATCCGGACCGGACAGATCGATTCCAAGTTCGGTTTTGTGATCCCGAACGGGCAGGCGCGGGAGGCCGTCAACAGCGTCCTGGCCCGTGAGAACCTTGCGCTCCGTGGATTGCACTGCCACATCGGATCGCAGATATTCGATCTGGAGCCCTTTTGGGACGCCGCCCAGATCCTGCTTGGTACTGCGCGGCAGGCCCGGGATGAGCACGGCTGGGTGTGTGAGGAAATCGACCTCGGTGGCGGGCTCGGCATTCACTACACGGAGGGCGACGATCCGCCGTCGGTCACAGACCTGGCCGGAACGGTGATTAGAACGGTTCAGGATACGGCGACCCGCTTTTCCCTGCCCACTCCAAAAGTATTGGTCGAACCTGGCCGGTCCATATCCGGGCCGGCCGGGACGACCCTTTATACTGTGGGCACAGTCAAGACTATCCCGGATGTACGGATCTACGTATCCGTGGACGGTGGAATGGGCGATAACCCGCGCCCGGCGCTCTACGGTTCCGTGTACGAGTGCTGCCTTGCCAACCGCCCGCTAGAGGAGGCCGACGCGAAGGTGTCCATCGCGGGCCGGTACTGTGAGTCCGGGGACATGCTGATCTGGGATGCCGACCTGCCGCTGCCACGGGTGGGGGATGTTCTGGCGGTGTCCGCTACGGGTGCCTATAACTATACAATGGCTATGAACTACAACCGTTTTCCCCGTCCGGCCATGATCCTGGTCCGGGACGGCGAGGCGGAACTGATTGTTCGCCGCGAGAGCTATGCAGACCTGATCCGGAATGACGTCATCCCGGCGCGGCTGCGTAAGCCGCGTGATTAGAAGAAGTGTGAACCTGATGGTGATATGACCGTGAAGGTGATAACCACTCATACGAATACCGATTTTGACGGGCTGGCCGCACTGGTGGCCGCCCAGAAGTTATACCCGGACGCCGAGTTGGTGCTTCCGGGTAAACTGGCGCGCAATGTCGAGGAGTTTGTAGCGCTGCACCGCGATGTGCTCGAACTCAAGAAGCCGAACGAGGTTGACCTGGACCAGGTCAGCCTTTTGGTAGTGGTGGACACTAGGTCCCCAAAGCGCATCGGCAAGGTGGCGGAGGTTCTGAAGAACCGGCGCCTCCAGGTTCACCTATACGACCACCACCCGGATGCCGAAGGCGACTTGGTCGGAACCCAAACCGTGGTGGAGCACGTCGGGGCGGTGACCACTCTGCTGGTGGAGGAGATCAAACGCCGCTTCATCACCCTCACCCCCTTCGAGGCCACGGTTTTGGCGCTGGGCATTTACGAGGATACTGGCTGTATGGTCTATCCGAGCACCACGGAACGGGACGCCGAGTCCGTGGCCTTTCTGCTCGCCCAGGGGGCGAATCTGGGCGTGGTCGCCGACTTTCTCGGGCGTCCGTTAACCGATGAACAGAAAACCCTGCTCCGCAGTCTGCTCCTATCCGCCGAACGGCACGTGATCAACGGTGCCCGGATCCTGGTAGCGGTCTCCCGCACGGAGGAATTCATCGGAGGCCTGGCCCTCCTGACCCACAAACTGGCTGAGATTGAACAGTTGGACGCCGTCTTCTGCGTGGTGTTTATGGAGGATCGCATCCACATTGTCAGCCGGAGTACCCTGCCTGAAGTAAACACGCGAGACATCCTGGCCGTCTTCGGCGGGGGGGGACACCATGCCGCCGCTTCGGCCACCGTGAAGAGCACGGAACTGGAAGAAGTCACGGCGTCCCTGCTGTCTGTAATCAAGGAAAAGGTTTTGCCGCCGCTGGCTGCGGTGGACATAATGACCTCGCCGGTGAAAAGCGTGCGGCCCGAAACCCGCATCGACGAGGCAAACCGCATCATGCTCCGCTACGGCCACACCGGTCTTCCGGTGGTAGGGGATTCCGGCTTGGCCGGTGTGATCTCGCGCCGCGATGTGGAGAAGGCCCATAAGCACAATCTGGGCCACGCTCCGGTCAAAGCCTTTATGAGCCGTCACGTCCACACCGTTTCCGCATCCACCCCGGTGACCGAAGTGCAGGCGCTGATGATTGACAAGAACATCGGCCGCCTGCTGGTCGTGGATAACGGAGACCTGCTCGGCATCGTATCGCGCACCGACGTGCTCCGTACCTTGCACCCCAAGTTTAAACCCCGCTTTTCAACCTTGTACGTACAGCCCCGGACGACCGCCATTCCGTACGATGAAAACGCCTCTGAGGTGCTCCGGCGCAAAGTGCCGGAACACATCGTGGATGTGCTACGCACCGCCGGGAGGGTCGGTTCGGAATCTGGATGCACTGTGTACCTTGCCGGGGAAATGGTGCGGGATACCGCCCTCGGGGTATCCAACATCAACCTGAAACTGGTGGTGGAAGGGGACGGCCTGTACTATCCGGATCACCTGGCCGCAGCACTGCAAGGCAGGCGCTGGGATCCGGGGATTGAAAACCAGAGCTATGTAATCACGCCTGACGGTCTCAGGCTGCTCATTACGAGCGCTGAGTCTGATTTCGTGGAATACGGGATGCTGGCCGCAGACACTATCAACTCGCCCCTCCGGCATGCCCTCTACCGCAAAGACTTCACCATTAACGCCTTGGCGGTCGCCTTAAACCCGGACCGCTTCGGTGAGATCATTGACTATTTTGGCGGGCGTGAGGATCTGCAGTACGGTCTGATCCGGGCGCTGCACAGCCTCAGCTTCGTGGAGAACCCGCTGCGCATCTTCCATGCGGTCTGGATGGAGACTCAGTACCAGTTCACCGTGGAGCAGCAAACCCTGAAGCTGATCAGGGAGGCGGTGGACGACCGCCTGTTGCGCAGACTGCCGAAGGAACAGGTCTTTGCCGAGTTGAAGGTGCTCCTGGAGTCGCCGGCCGCTCCGAAGATGCTGGCCCGTCTGGCGCAGATGAACGTCTGGCCGCAGCTGTTCCCGACCGTGACCTACTGGGAAGTGCAGCCTTTATTGGCCGGTATCCCTCAAGCCGTTGACGATATTAAGAAGTGGGATATCCCGGAACCGGCCGAACCCTGGCTGTGCTATCTGATGGCCATTCTCTACTTCACGAACCTGGTGATGGCTGAAGAGTATTGCACCGTCCACCGGCTTGAACGGCGGCAGATTAATAAGATTATGAACGGGATTGTTAAATGGAAAGGCACCGTGTCCCGGCTCTCCGCAAATGGGGACACAGACTTAAAGCAGGTTGCCCGTTATATTCTGGGCATGCCCCGGGAGGCTTACCCGCTGGTGCTGCTGATGCTGGATGAAGAGGACTGGAAGCAGCGGTTCTACGCGGTGTTGCAAATTTTGCAGGAACATAAACCGCATATTACTGGTAAAGATATAAAAAGCCTCGGCTCCCAACCTGGCCCATATTTGCCCCAGGCGATGAACGCCGTATGGATGGCCCGGTTGGAAGGGTTGCCCGCAGACAGAGAAGCTGAACTCGAGGTTGCCCGGAAGTTTATCCGGGATTGGGAGGAGGGGTAGCAGCTTGTTTGACATCGCTGCGATCTTGGAGCGGTTGGTCTTTTGGATGCCTGCGGTACTGGTGGGTCTGACCTTTCATGAGTACTCCCACGGTTGGGTGGCGTATAAGCTGGGCGATCCCACCGCCAAGCACGCTGGCCGGCTGACCTTAAACCCGATTCCCCACATTGATCCGGTGGGGATGCTACTGTTGTTCGTAGCGGGTTTCGGGTGGGCTAAACCGGTACCGGTGAATCCCTATAACATTAGGGGGGATCAGCTGAAGGGCCTGATGCTGGTTTCTCTGGCCGGTCCGGCCTCCAACGTGGTGGTGGCCCTGGCCGGGACTGTGGTACTGGCCTTTGTGGGGTTTAACTCGGTGCTTACCCCGCTCCTGAGCCCGGTAATCCTGGTGAACCTGATTCTGGCTTTCTTTAACTTGCTGCCGGTGCCGCCTCTGGATGGTTCCAAGATCCTGGCCGGTCTTTTCCCGGGGGCCCGGGGACTGCTGCAGAGTCTTGAGCAGTACGGCCTGATCATTCTTTTAGTGCTGGTTTTCAGCGGAGCCATCGGTGCCCTGTTCCGGTTGGTAATCCACCCGATATACGTCTTCCTGCTTCAGTTGGCCATCGGCTTCTAAAGAATCGCAATTGCTATGTCGTGAGGGAAAGGATGAAGATTCTTGCGTATCGTTAGCGGAATGCGTCCCAGTGGGCGACTGCACATTGGGCACTTGAGCGTTCTCGGGAACTGGATCAGGCTGCAGAGCGAAAACGAGTGTTTCTTCTTCGTGGCCGACTGGCACGCCCTGACCACGTCCTTTGACAATACTGAGGCCATTCGTGAAAACAGGCGGGAGATGGTGGCCGATTGGCTGGCGGTGGGGCTCTCTCCGGAACGGTCTACCATTTTTGTGCAGTCTGAAATCCCGGCCCACGCCGAACTGCACCTCGTTTTCTCGATGGTGACCCCTCTTTCATGGCTGGAGCGGGTTCCGACCTATAAAGACCAGGTTCAACAGCTCGGTGAGCAGGGAAAGGACATCTCCACCTACGGGTTCCTGGGTTACCCGCTCCTGCAGTCGGCCGATATCCTGGTTTACCGGGCCGATGCCGTGCCGGTTGGGCAGGATCAACTGCCGCATCTGGAACTCTGCCGTGAAGTGGCGCGCCGTTTCAATCATCTGTACCAGCCCGTGTTTCCGGAACCGAAGGCCCTGCTGGCCAAGGCCGCCCTAACCCCCGGTGTGGACGGGCGCAAGATGAGCAAGAGCTACGGAAATGAAATCAGCCTCAGTGGTGAGCAGGGGGCGGTGGAAGAGCGAGTCCGGATGATGATTACCGATCCGGCTCGAATCCGTAAGAATGATCCCGGTCATCCTGAGGTCTGCAATGTGTTCACCTTCCACTCGTCCTACAGCCTGGATGAAGTGCCCGAGATCGAGGCCGATTGCCGGGCTGGCAAAATTGGGTGCGTGGCTTGCAAGAAACGCCTCGCCGTAGCCTTAAACTCGATGCTGGATCCCGTCCGCGTCCGCCGGGAGCAGATCCTGAGCGACCGTGACTATCTGGACGGAGTGCTGGAAGAGGGGCGGAAGAAGGCAGCGGCTGAGGCGGTCAGGACCATGGAAATGGTGAGGGAGGCGCTACGCATCTGATCCGGATTGAGAGTGTTTGTTACGCGGGGGTATCGGAGGCGTTCAGACCATGACTGCGATCCTAGTCATCATCAGTGTGCTTGTGCTATTTGGGCTGATTCTCGTGTCGTCCGTGCAGCTGCGCTGCCGCTATGAGCGAAGAGGTGACGACGACCAACTCACCCTGCAGGTTACCTGGCTGCGCTATCTAACCTATACCCTGGACATTCCACTCGTGGACCTCAAGGCTCGCCTGCAGAAGGATACCGTCATCCGGGCGGAGGTGGCAGGGGAACAGACCGAGGTACCCCTTTCCTTGGAAATGTTTGAGACGGGCCTGGAGCGCCTCATTCGTTTCCACGCCACTCTGAAATATGTGACCGCCCAGACCAGGATCAAAAAGCTGGAGTGGGTAAGTGAATTCGGCCTCTCCAGTGCTTCGAGTACGGGGATGTTGACCGGGCTGGCTTGGTCCGTCAAGGGAATCGTACTATCCGCGATATCCTCCTATTCACACCTGGAGACCACGCCGCGCATCAGCGTCCGTCCCAACTTCCAGAAACCTCTTTTCCACACCCTAGTGGACTGCATCTTCTCCATCCGCATCGGCCACCTAATGCTAGGCGGCCTAAAGACCGTCCTGGGGTCGAGGCTTTAATTTTTTTAATTTCTCCGTTCTCGCCCCGTTTAGAAACAGTAGGCGCTCCCCATTTTCGTAACTGCATATTCGGTATTGCTCCCGGCCATATTAGGAGGAGCAACTGCAGGGAGGAATTACGGTGGGTATGGAGCAGCACCCGATTGAGGGTTTAATGAAAACTGCGATGGAGAGCATTAAGGACATCGTCGACGTGAATACCGTGGTTGGCGATCCGGTGGAGACCCCCGACGGCACGATTATCATTCCGATATCCCGGGTGGCCTTGGGCTTTGCGGCCGGGGGTGGCGAGTTTGAAATCAACCGGGGGGGAGAGGAGAGCATCTACCCCTTCGGCGGCGGGAGCGGCGCAGGTGTTTCGGTGGCTCCGCTCGGCTTTTTGGTTGTGGGTCAAGGCCAGGTTCGGCTCCTGCCGGTGGACACCAATATGGTGGCGGACCGGTTGATCGATCTGGCACCTACGGTACTGGATAAGATCGAGCAGATTATTAAGCGCCACGACCGGAATGACACCATTCAGTAACAGGCGGGTAACCCCCTTTTTGTTTTCCCAGTAGCCACTATGGTAAAATGAGAGCCGGGGCCGGTACGGTGTCAATTCCGCCGGTCAACCGGAATAAGCTTGCTATGGTGAATGCTGATGATTCTCACCTTTGTTATTCTTGGAATCACGACCCTTTTGTTTATGACCGGGCGGTTTCGCCCAGATTTAGTTGGTTTGGGGGCTCTTTTGGCCCTTGTACTAACCGGTATCCTGACCGCACAGGAAGCACTGGTCAGCTTTTCCAACCCGGTCGTAATTATGATCGCCGGTCTGTTTGTGGTCGGGGGCGGAATCTTCCGCACCGGCCTTGCCGCCATGGTCGCTAAACAGTTGATGAAGGTGGGACGCGACAGACCAATCAAACTGCTGGTATTGGTAATGGCAGTAGTGGCTCTGCTCAGTGCCTTTATGAGCAATACCGGTACCGTTGCCGTGTTTATGCCCGTCATTATTGCCTTAGCCTTGAGCATCGGTGCCAGCCCGGGGGCTTATTTGATCCCGCTGGCCTTTGCCAGTAGCCTGGGCGGTGTGCTGACTCTAATCGGAACCCCGCCGAACCTGATTGTCAGCCAGGCGCTGGCCGACAACGGCTTCGCCCCCCTAGCCTTTTTCGACTTTACCCCGGTCGGTTTGGCGGCCCTATTTACCGGAATGCTATTCATGGTGCTGGTCGGTCGAAAGCTGCTTCCCACCCAGGTACAGGAGAGCAGCATCTCTTTGCCGGATGGGCGGACCACGCTCCAGAAGGTGGCCAGCCACTACCGTCTCTCGGGTAATCTACACCGGGTTCAGGTTCCCACGGGCTCACCGATTGTCGGGCGCACCCTGCGCGGTTTGCGCCTACCTGGAGAATTCCAGGTCAGCATCGTGGACATCGTCGGACGGACATCCGAGCCCTTGAATATCCTGCCCCGCACAGCAGGTGAGATGGCCCGTCCGGATACCGTGATTCGGGAACAGGACGTCCTATACCTGCAGGGTTCTCCGGAGCGGGTACAGAAGCTGGCGGCGAAGTACGGCCTGATCGTGCAGGAGAATGGTGGGAACAACCTGCCCCAGTGCGACGACCGGCTGGTGTCCCGGGTCATGGGAGTGGCCGAAGTGCTGCTTCGGCCGCATTCCCGCTTCATTGACCGGACACTGGTCGAATTGAACTTTCGCAAAAAATACAAGCTTAACGTCCTAGGCATCAGTCGCCGGGGCGATTATTCTCTCACTGATGTGGGGAACCAGAAGCTGCAATTCGGTGATGCCCTGCTGGTGCAGGGAGAATGGCGCCACATCGAAGCCCTCGCCCGTGACAACGAAGACGTGGTTGTGCTCGGCCGGCCCCAGGAAGAGGCTGGTATGGCCGCAGCTCGGGGGAAGGCTCCCATCGCCGCCGCGATCATGCTGGGGATGCTGGTGATGATGACCCTAGAAATCGTACCGGTGGTGATTGCGGTTCTGGTCGCTGCCTTCCTGATGGTGATCACCGGTTGTCTGAGGAATATGGATGACGCCTACAGCCGCATCAACTGGGAGAGCGTGATCCTGATTGCATCCATGTTGCCGATGGCTACGGCCCTGGAGAAGACCGGCGGCGTCTTGTTCGTCTCTGAGAACCTGGTCACAATGCTGGGAGGATACGGCCCACTGGCCGTTCTGGCCGGTTTTTATATCCTGACGACGTTGTTCAGTCAGTTCATCAGTAACACTGCCACTGCAGTGCTGTTTGCCCCGATTGCGATCACCGCAGCCATTAACCTGGGAATTAGCCCTTACCCGTTCATGCTGGCGGTATCAGTCGCGGCCAGCATGGCCTTCATGACCCCCGTAGCCTCACCGGTAAACGCCTTGGTAATGACTGCCGGTGGCTACAAGTTCAGCGACTTTGCAAAGATCGGGGTGCCACTGTCCCTGATTGTGGGCGTGGTAATGATCGTAGTGATCCCTCTGTTTTTCCCTTTTTAGAAGAAAGCGCAAGAGAAAAGCGGCCTGTCCCGGATCCCCTTCCGCTGGTAGTAATACCGATATCTTCCTCTTCATAGGTTGTACCAAGGCTATGATGGGGGAGTTGCAGATGGTAAATTACATTTGGTTGGGTATGATTCTAATGGGTGTAGTAACTGCCGCCTGGAACGGGCAGATCGAGGTGGTTACTAAAGCGGCGCTCGAGGGAGCCCAGACGGCGGTGACCACGGCTTTCAGCCTGATTGCAATTATGGCCTTCTGGCTGGGCATAATGAAGATTGCGGAGGAAGCGGGGCTGGTGAAGGTTCTGGCCGTTTTGGTACGGCCCCTGATCCGGCTTCTGTTCCCGAGTGTGCCAAAAGATCACCCGGCGGTCGGGGCGATCGTAATGAACCTCAGTGCGAACATGCTGGGGCTGGGTAACGCCGCGACCCCGATGGGCCTGATCGCCATGAATGAGTTGCAGAAGCTGAATCCGAAGCCGGATACCGCCTCGGAGGCGATGTGCACCTTTCTGGCGCTGAACACGGCCTGTATCACCATCATACCGTCCACGATCATTGGGATCCGTGCCTTTTACGGGTCGGCGGATCCGGCCATGGTGGTGGGTACCACCCTGTTTGCGACGACCTGCGGCATGACTGCGGCTATCCTGGCGGATCAGTTCTTCCGCCGTCTTTACAGACTGCGGGGTGGCGGTCTATGCTAGAGGCGATATCGGCCGTTTCCAAATGGGCGATTCCGGTTTTCCTGACACTGGTACTGGTGATCGGAACCCTAAGGCGGGTTCAGGTGTTTGAGACTTTTGTCGCGGGTGCGGAACAGGGTTTCGGCCTCGCGGTAAAAATCATTCCCTTTCTCGTGGCCATGATTGTGGCGATCAGCATTTTCCGGGCTTCGGGGGCAATGGACGTCTTGATATCGATGGTTTCGCCGTTTTTCAACCTGATCGGTGCCCCTGCCGAGGTGTTGCCGCACGCCGTGATGCGTCCGCTTTCCGGTGGGGCGGCCCTGGGTATCGCCTCCGAGATGATTGAGGAGCACGGACCCGACAGTCTCATCGGCGTACTGGTGTCCACGATGCAGGGTTCAACGGACACGACCTTTTACATCCTGACTCTGTATTTCGGATCGGTGGGTATCCGTAAATACCGGTACGCGATTGCTTCCGGGCTTACCGCCGACCTGACGACACTGTTTGCGTCCATCTTTATTGTGACCCTGCTCTTTGCCCATCTGTCCTAAGAAGGGCAGGAAATAGGGACAGACAGTG
>JAHRFU010000080.1 GCA_019084485.1 Desulforudis sp.
AAATATTTTAGCCAACAGCAAAAAATGAGGTATTCCCCTACATATTTCTGAAACCATATGAAGGCCGCAACCCCTTTATTTGCAAGGGTTGCGGCCTCTTTTTCTCCTCTTTTGCTGTCAAAGTCAGGATTATACTGGCCACCTGTTGGCGAGTCAAGCTATTAAGAGTTGCGACTATTCACAAAGTTTTTTCTTTCGCCATGCTTCGAGGGCCTCACGGGTACCCGGGCAGAGCCGATTCTCAAGATACTCGTCGGCTGGACGGTCTTTCCGGTATCGCCCGTGTTCCTGTCTGAGGGCCTTGAGTTGAGACCAGAACTCCCTGGGTGGTATCCGGTAGGCACCCTGCCCCCAGACCATGCGCTGCTCAATCAAATCCGCAGTCACCACATACACGGTACCGTTGGCCACTAACCTACCGACCCGGCGCTCGATGACACTGTCCGCCGTTTCACCCTCCGCCGTGTAAATAATCTCCACCTGATTCAACCACTCGGTCCCGCCCACTCCGCCGGGTACCCGGTGCGCGTCGAAAACTAGGATCACTTGGTGGCGGGTTAGTCCGGCATAGTCGGCTAAGAGGACCGCCAGTCGCTCCCGGGCGTGGGCTAAATCTAAAGCCTGCAATTCAGGAGTATTGAAGACCACGTTGTAGCCGTCGACCAGTAGCCATTCCTTCATTACGGGTTGTCCTGTCTGCGCTGCCTGAGTACTTCGTAGATCAGGAGTGCGGCTGCTACCGAAGCGTTCAGGGAACCCACCCGACCGACCATCGGTAACCGAACCAGGTAGTCGCATTCCTTGCGGACCACCCGTCCTAGGCCGGTGTCCTCCCCACCAATGACCAGTGCCAATGGGCCCTTCAGGTCGGCTTCCCAATAGACGGTCTCACCTTCCGGATCGGCTCCGGCGATCCAAAGACCGCCCTCCTTAAGAAACCGCAATGTTCGCGGGATATTGGCCACTCTGGCCACGGGAATGTAATTTACCGCTCCGGCGGATGCCTTGGCGACCACCGGCGTAACCCCGACCGCCCGGCGGTTGGGAATAATCGCTCCGGTACAACCGGCTGCCTCGGCGGTGCGTAGGATGGCTCCGAGGTTATGCGGATCCTGGATTTCATTCAGGACCAGGATCAGGGGGATCCCATCGGCCCGGAGCAGGTCCTCGACTTCCACGTAGGCCTGTTCCCCCGCAATGGCGACGATGCCCTGATGCGCGGCTCCGGGGGCCAAGGCATCCACCCTGACCCGGTCCACTTCCATTACCGGCACCCCCTGCTCACGGGCCAGGAAGACCAGTTCCCGCTTTACCTGCGGTGTAATCCCGCGGGCCAGGACGATTTTGTTCAACGGCCTCCGGGCGCGCAGGGCCTCCCGTACTGTGTTGCGGCCAAAGATAATATTGCTATCGCTCAGCTCAACCACCCGTTCCGAATGCAAAATTCAAAAGCCGATCCTATGTTTGCGTAGGCAATTCTTCATAAAAATTTTCATCGTTCGTATGCCGATCGTTAGACCGAAATGGGCGACTTTTCTCGGATCATAATCAACAGCATCTTGAACCGCTGATCCGCCCGCACCGCATGCGGTATATTCGCCGGCATGATTACCAGTTCCCCTTCCACGGCCTCGACCGCCTGGCCTCCAATGGTCAGCCCGGCTTTCCCGTCCAGGATCTGAACCACGGCGTCAAACGGTGCCGTGTGTTCACTCAAACCCTGCCCGGCATCAAAGGCGAACAGAGTCAGGGTACCCGCTTTCTTATCCACCAGGGTTTTACTGACGATTGAACCTTCCGCGTAGGCTACGGCCTCTTTGAGGTTGATAGCACTGAATTCTTCAGAATGCATGGATGTCACATCCTTTCAATGTTCCTACCTTGACGAAAAAGTCGTCTACAGAATGATATTTTTGTACGGCAAAGCAAGGTGTATTCTCCAATCAAAACAAAAGACCCCTCCCCGAGTTGGGAAAGGGACTCTTCAAACCTTAGTCGGCAACTGCCCGGTATCTCTCCCGTACCTCTTTCATCCGCCCGCAGTTCAGGTCACCCTCGGGGCAAGGGCCGCGCAGACAAGCCGGACCGGCCTTGGTGAAAAAAGTGGGGGCAACTCCCTTTACGAGGGACAGCATCTCATCGGCCAGTGCCTGAATCTCCCACTGCGCCCGGTCGCAGCAGCGGAGTGTGAAGAAATGCAGTAGTTCGCGTGCGTTCATAGTGAGCATGAACTTCGTTTCGGCGGCATTCGGCAGCACGAACCGGGCGTCCTCAAACGCGTCTCTACCGCCACCGAGATCCCGTACCCAACCGTCATACCACTCCTGGATCTGGGCCATCTGCCAGGCAAACTCGGCAGTTTTCTCCGATCCCAGTGCCGTAATGCGGGGAGGGAGAATGTAATCGAAAACCCCGTCCGCGTTACGTGAGGCGGTCTCGCCCACATAGCGCTGGGACTGAACGCTGAAACTGGCTAGGCGGTGCCGGGTGATCTGGGCGAGCAGGCTACGGCTAACCCCTTCCACCGCAAAGGTGAAGGAAGCATGTTCGATGATCGTGACGTGACCCATGCCGACCACCTTACTGATGAACTTGGCCGGGTCTCTGTCTCCCGCTTCACGCACCAAATTCGCGTTATCCAATCCCGAATAGCAACGCCTTCCGGCCAGGGCCGCCAAGCGCTCCGGTTCAGCCGTGTGTTGTACTAGGGTAACCTTCAATGTCTTCCGTCCCATAAAGATCCTCCCCATGAGGGTCAGACTTAAAAAGTTAAGTTTTTCTATTTTCTAAAATAAGTCTGACCCTTAATTTCTTTTCCAGCGGACACCTTGGGGGGTGTCTTCTAGTACGATCCCGATCGCCTTCAGTTCGTCGCGGATGCGGTCGGAAGTGGCAAAATCCTTCTTCTTGCGGGACTCCTCGCGGACTCCGATAATCAGGTCGAGCAGTTGGGCGACGAGGTCGTCCGAACCGGCCTCCTCCTTCAGGACAATTCGCCCGTTCTCCTCCCTAAATACCCCGAGGACCCCATTAAAGGCTGTGAAGAGGGTGCGCGCCTTCAGTAGTATTCCCTGTTCGGGCTGCGCCGTTTGGTGGAGATAGCTGTTGATCTCGCTCGCTAAATCAAACAGCACCGCCTGGGCCAAGGCACTGTTGAAATCGTCGTCCATCGCCGACTCGAAGCGTTCACGCAACTCTTCAAGTCTCTTTTCCAAATCAACATTCGTTCCGACACTGTCATCTGCCCGGGTGAGGCCCTCTTCAAGCAAGTTCAGGCAGGTCTTCAGGCGGTTTACCCCTTTGACCGCGGCGTCCATCTTCCCGGGGTCGAAGTCCAACTGACTGCGATAGTGGGTGGACAGCAGGAAAGACCGTAGCGCGGCAGGCTCGAAGACCTTGACCAGGTCGCGCACCAGGGAGATGTTGCCGATCGACTTGGACATCTTCTCCTCACGGATGGTAATGAACCCGTTGTGCACCCAGTACCGGGCAAAGGGTTTGCCCGTGGCTCCTTCGGACTGAGCTATTTCGTTCTCATGGTGCGGGAAGATCAGGTCGGCCCCGCCCCCGTGGATGTCAAAGCTCTCCCCCAGGTACTTCAGGGACATCGCTGAGCACTCAATGTGCCAGCCCGGCCTGCCTGGACCCCATGGGCTGTCCCAAGCCGGTTCATCGGGCTTGGCCGACTTCCAGAGGGCAAAGTCCATAGCATCACGCTTGCGCGGGTCGACTTCAACTCGGGCTCCGGCCAGCATGTCATCCAGCGACCTCCCGGATAGCTTTCCGTATCCGGGGAAATCGCGCACTGAGAAATAGACATCGCCTTCGGGGATGGTGTAGGCAATTCCACGTTCAATCAGCCGGCCGATCATCTCCACGATCTCCGGCAGGTGCTCGGAGACCTTGGGGTGCACATCGGCACGCATCACATTCAGAGCGTCGGCATCGGTGAAGTATTCGTTCACGTACTTAGCAGCGAGCGCGATGGTATCCATGTTCTCCTCTCGCGCGCGCTTAATGATTTTGTCATCAATATCGGTGAAGTTCTGGATAAAGGTCACCCGGTAACCCTTGTAGATTAAGTAACGGCGAATGGTGTCAAAGACCACCAAAGCCCGAGCGTTTCCCAGATGGATGAAGTTGTAGGTGGTAGGACCGCAAGAGTACATCTTGACCCGTCCGGGCTCACCCGGAATGAACTTCTCTTTGCGCCTGGTAAGGGTATTGAATAGCTCCACAAACGGAACCCCCTAGCTTCGCTCATTCTCAACTATAGTCTTCTCCAGGGCTTCAATTTTTTCCTGCAGGAGGGCCAAGGCCTCAGCCACCGGGTCCGGCATTTGGTCATGGCGCAAGTCCATGCTGTCGACCCGTCTCCCCTCGCGCCGCACGATCCGGCCGGGCACACCGACCACGGTGCAGTTCGGCGGTACCGGGTTCAGTACGACTGAACCGGCCCCGATCTTAGAGCCCTCTCCGACCTCAAAAGACCCCAGGATCTTAGCTCCGGCGCTGACGACGACATTGTCTCCGATGGTGGGGTGGCGTTTTCCCTTTTCCTTACCCGTACCCCCGAGCGTTACCCCCTGGTACAGGGTAACATTGTTGCCGATCTCGGTAGTCTCCCCGATCACCACGCCCGTTCCGTGGTCGATGAAGAACCCCTCACCGATTTTGGCCCCGGGGTGAATCTCAACCCCGGTTATGAACCGGGAGAAATGGGACATCAGGCGGGCGAGGGTAAATAACCGCCTGCGGTAAACAGCGTGCGCGAAGCGGTGCATTATCAGAGCATGCAGGCCCGGATAACAGAGCAGAACCTCCAGCAGGTTTTTCGCCGCCGGGTCGCGTTCAAACACAGCCTGAACATCTTTACGCAGGGTTGTGAACAATGCCCAACACTCTCCCCATGACAAACAAACATAAGGTCAACAGGCCTCTTTACAATAGCTAATTATACACATCTTGATAACGTGCAACAACTTGAGACAATTTGGGTCGAAGTCAAATTGTCAGAATTACGGAGTCGAGGCTTTAGTTTTTTAGTCTTGTTGAGCTAGGTGCGGGCTACGACTTGCAGCATGGTTACGGCCTGAGCGGCGATGCCTTCACCCGTTCCGATAAACCCAAGGCCTTCCGTAGTGGTGGCCTTGATGTTGACCAGATCGGGCCTGAGTCCGAGCGTATGCGTTATGTTTTCCCGCATCTGAGGGATGAATGGGGCCAGGCGCGGTGCCTGGGCAATCACCACCGCGTCGATGTTCGCGATCTGGAAGGAGAGAGCGTTCAACAGTGACCCCACTCTGGACAGCAGATCCAGGCTGGAGATACCTTCATAGGTCGGGTCGGTATCCGGGAAGTGCTGCCCGATATCACCGAGTCCCGCAGCACCGAGCAGGGCATCCATTATCGCGTGAATCAACACATCCGCGTCCGAATGTCCCAGAAGACCCCGCTCATAGGGGATTACCACGCCACCCAGGATGAGTTTCCGGTCGGTCACCAAGCGGTGGACGTCATAGCCGATTCCAGTACGCAAGAAGAGCCCCCCCATCAAAGCCTCGGCAAACAGAAAGTCTTCCGGAGTGGTCAGTTTAAAATTCCGGTAGTCACCCTCCACGATCGCGACCTCGTGCCCGATATGCTCCACTAACGAAGTATCATCTGTGCCCAAAAATCCGGATTCCCGTGCCGCGCTGTGCGCCCGCAGGATCAAGCGGTAATCAAAGGCCTGGGGGGTCTGGATCAGGCGCAGACTGCCACGGTTAAGCGTCCGTCCGGCGTAGCCCGCTTCAGAGGCTTCCCGGATGGTGTCCTTGGGTTGGACTGCCGGAGCCGCCGCGCCGACCTCCCGTGCCGCGCGGATCAGGTCGTCTAGAAGCTTGTCCGAAACAAAAGGCCGGACCGCATCGTGAATTAGTACCACACCGCAGGGTGGCAGGGCGGACAGACCGGCCCAGACCGATTCCTGGCGTGATTCACCGCCCGGAACCACAGCCAGCACCTTACGGTATCCGAGGCCTTTCACAATTGCCTCCCGACACCTGGACTCCTCCCCGGGGGGCACAACAAGAACAAGGCCCTGAATCAGGGCCGATTGTTCAAAGACATCGAGTGTGTGTGCCAGTACAGGGCGACCGGCGAGCAACCGGAACTGCTTGCGTAAACCTTGGCCCATCCGGATGCTCCGACCGGCCGCGACAATCACGCCGAAAACATCAGCCAACGGCGTTCACCTCTTGGATTTCCCGGTAATCGTCACGCTTCCCGGTCTTGAGCTTGGCGAAAATCATCCGCCCGGCCGTGGTCTGAAGTACACTGGTCACGATCACCTTTATGGTCTGACCGATGTGGCGCTTTCCGCCGTCCACCACGATCATCGTCCCGTCGTCAAGGTAACCCACACCCTGACCGGTTTCCTTACCGTCCTTGATTACCTGGACAACCATCTCCTCGCCCGGAAGCACAACCGGCTTTAAGGCATTGGCCAATTCATTGACATTGAGCACCTTTACACCGTGGATCTCCGCAACCTTGTTTAGGTTAAAGTCGTTGGTGATAATCTTCGCGTTCAGGCGCTTGGCCAAACGCACCAACTTGGTATCCACGTCCGGCAGATCCTCCAAACCCTTGGTGTTCTCGTAGATCTGCACCTTGACTTCAGCCTTACGGCGGATGTAATTCAGAATATCCAGGCCGCGCCGGCCGCGGTTCCGTCTCAAAGCCTCGTTGGAATCAGCGATGTGCTGGAGCTCGTCAAGCACAAAGTTCGGGATCACGAGCGTCCCTTCCAGAAATCCGGTTCCACACAAGTCAGCGATACGACCATCGATAATCGCTGAGGTATCCAGAAGCTTGGCCTCGCCTTTCGTGGCCTTTTCTTTGGATAGCCAGGGGATGCTACTCAGAAAAGCGCCGATCTCCTCCCGCTTTTTCAGCGCCACACTGAGACCCAGATAACCCAAGAAGATGGTGATCGCGATCCAGATCACCTGACCGATGAGACCGAGGAAGTTAAGCACGGAACCGATAAGATTGGCAATAAACAAACCCAGTATAAGTCCAAATGAAGCAATCAACAGATCCTGAAGCGGTATCTTCTGCAAAGAATCAACAGTCTTCGTGGTCAGTGATACGGCCACATTAATAATCTGGGGCGCCGCCACCACACCCAGAGCCAGGCCGAGGCCGACTGAAAGTGCAGCCAGACCCAGGCTGACCGTCCGGACGAAGTAATCACTACCAACCAGGAAAAAACCTGCTGCGATCCCGGCCCCGATAAAGGCCAGGACAATAAAACCATAGGCAACCTTACGAATCATTACTGTTTCACCTCCTTCCTTCCGTTTAAATATGTGTACATTATACTATTTACCGTTTTAGTCCTCAAATAAAAAACTGGCGAATTTTCCGCCAGTTTCAAGCAAACATTTCCTCCAGCATCGTCCGGGCCTTGTCTTCTTCAATCTCGGTGGCTAACACCAACTCGCTAATCAAAATCTGCCTCGCACTTTCCAGCATCCGCTTCTCCCCGGAGGAGAGTCCCTTTTCACTTTCCCGGCGTGCCAGGTTTCGCACCACCTCGGCCACCTCGAAGATGTTCCCGCTCTTTATCTTCTCCAGGTTGGCCCTGTACCTGCGGTTCCAGTTGCCCGGCATATTGGTCACAGCTTCTTTCAGAAGACCGAAGACCTGCTGGACCTCCTCCTGGTTGATTACCTGCCTCAGGCCTACATCCTTACCACCGGAGGTGGGTACCATCACTTTCATATTTCCGATAGGAAGGCGAAGCACGTAATACTGTTTAAACTCTCCGAGGATCTCTCTCTCTTCTATCGATTCAATCACTCCGGCCCCATGCATAGGGTACACTACCTTGTCTCCAATTCTAAACAATCTGCCACCTCCCGATACCCCTCTGAAGCTAATTGTACCACAAACTAGCTTTTACTGTCAAAAACGGGATCATGAGCGACCCATTCTTAGTATTTAGCGATATCGCTCCTGCAATAACTGATTCCAATATCTGCTAAGCCCCTCTTTAATGGAGCGGGCTCGAGTCTCCCCGATTCCTTCAACCTCGTCCAGTTCTTCCAGAGTGGCGTTTAAAATTCGATTGAGACTATCGAAAGATAACACCAGGTTCTCGATCACCGGCACCGGCAAACGGGGGATCTTGCTCAAAATGCGGAAACCCCGTGACGAAACGTCGTGCTCGACGATGGTACTGCCGCCGGTATAGCCCAGGACACGGGCAATCAGAGGCAGGTCCAGAAGATCCTCGCTGGACCAGGACTCGATCACATTCATAATCTGTCTGGCTGATTTGGCCTCCAGCACCAGGGAGTAGTCCTGAATAACCAGGAGCCCTTCAGACTCCACGTTGCTGACCAGTTCTTCCAGCTGCATGGTAATCAGCCGGCCTTCCGTTCCAAGCTCAACAATGTACTTCCTGATCTCTCTAACGACCCGGTTGGTCATCTCCATCCGCTGGATGACCTTACAGACCTCGTACATGGTTACGGTGTCTTCAAACTCGGTGATGCTCAGGTTGGTCAACACCTTGTCTAACACCGCTCGGTACTTCTCCAGCGTCTGCAATGCCTGGTTGGCTTTGGTGAAGATCACCTCGAGGTCGCGCAGGACGTACTTCATCGAACCCCTGTAGATCGTAATCACGCCCCGCCGTTCGGAGATGGAAATAACCATGGCGTTCGTCTGCCTGGCCACACGTTCGGCGGTGCGGTGGCGAATACCGGTCTCATTCGAAGGAATACCCAAATCGGGGACGAGCTGAGTGTTCGCAGCTAAGATTTTTTTAATCTCCTGATCCAGGATGATCGATCCGTCCATCTTTGCCAACTCGTACAGTTTGGCCGGCGAAAAATCGGCATTCAGGCGGAATCCTCCCTCGGCGATTTCCATTACCTCGGGCCGATCCACGATCAGGATTAAGGCTCCGCTTTCCGACCGCACGATATGCTCCAGCCCTTCACGCAAGGGAGTACCCGGGGCCACGATCCGTAGAATTCTCAGTAGTTCTTCTTCAGCTCTTTCGTCTCGCACATCCTTACCCCTTCCTCAACTACGCATCAACTGATCCAAGGCCCGGGCAACCGTAGATACCACTTCGATCTCCATTCCCGCGAAAGACAGGTCGCCGCGGTTGGCCTCAGGCACCACTGCTTTTCTGAAGCCCAGTTTCGCCGCCTCGCGCAAGCGCTGGTCGATTCCCCGAACCGGGCGTACCTCCCCGGTCAGACCGACCTCCCCGATAACCACCACACCCTGCTCCAGAGGAACATCGCGAAAACCGGAGGCGAGCGCCAGGGCAATGCCCAGGTCTACTGCCGGCTCCATGAGCTTGGCACCGCCGACCGCATTGACATAGATATCCTGGTTGGAGAGGCCCAAACCCACACGCTTTTCGAGTACTGCGGCCATCAGTATCACTCGGTTATAGTCCACACCCGCAGTCATCCGGCGGGGATTGCCAAACCCGGTTGGAGTCACCAAGGCCTGGATCTCTACGAAAAGCGGGCGTGTACCTTCCAAGCTGGATACCACAGTGGCCCCGGATACCGGCTTGCTCCCGGAAGTCAGAAACAAACGGGACGGGTTAGCCACTTCCGCCAACCCCTTGGCCGTCATCTCAAAGATGCCTATTTCATTGGTTGATCCAAAGCGGTTTTTTACCCCGCGCAGAATCCGAAAGGAGTGATGGCGTTCCCCCTCCAGGTAAAGGACGGTGTCCACCATGTGTTCCAGGGTGCGCGGTCCGGCCAGGAGCCCTTCCTTAGTAACATGCCCAACCAGAAGAATCGGGATGCCGGTGGTCTTGGCTACGCGTGTCAGCCGGAGGGTGCATTCCCGAACCTGTCCGACACTCCCGGGAACCGCAGCTAGTTCAGAGTAAAAAGCCGTCTGAATGGAGTCTATAACCACGACCCGCGGCTTAAGGGCTTCAATATGCTGCTCCACGACCTCGATATCGGTTTCGGAAGCCAAATAGAGGTTCGGATCCAGGGTTCCCACACGTTCAGCCCGCAGTCGAACCTGCAGTCCCGATTCCTCTCCGGAAACATAGAGAACGGGCGAGAAACGACTGATGTGATGGGCGGACTGGAGAAGGAGAGTGGACTTGCCGATGCCGGGGTCACCCCCGACCAGCACGACCGAGCCCGGCACTAGGCCGCCCCCCAGTACCCGATCCAACTCTGCAATGCCACTGGAGTATCGGCTCTCTTCGTCAACCGGGATGGTGTTCAGGGGTATCGGCACAGCAGTCGGGCTTCCGCCCGCTGCCTTGGTGGTTTTCTTCTGCTTACCCGATGCCTCAGCCACGAAGGTTTCCCACTCACCGCAGCCCGGACAGCGCCCCAACCAGCGCGGCGAATAGTAGCCGCACTCCCGACACCTCATTGCGTACCCCATCCCCTAAAAAAAGCCATATAACCTATAATAACACTATGAGCACTTATCCACAAGCATCTCCAAGCTTAATT
This sequence comes from Desulforudis sp., assembly GCA_019084485.1. GTDB lineage: Bacteria > Bacillota > Desulfotomaculia > Desulfotomaculales > Desulforudaceae > SURF-60. The sequence continues at coordinate 10,506 of JAHRFU010000080.1, forward strand.
GTCTACTAAAGGTGGCTATGATTCGTGAGGTGCGGGCGTGATAGTAACATCCCCCGTGTCCGTCGCACCAATGACTACACGCTTCCCGTCCTTGAAAGTACCCTTAAGGAGTTCCTCGGACAAACGGTCTTCAATTAAACGCTGGATCGTTCTCCGTAGGGGGCGCGCTCCGAACTTCTCATCGTACCCCTTGTCTGCCAACAGGTCTTTCACGGCATCGGTGAACTCGATGTCGATGGCGTTTTCCTCCATCCGCTCCTCCACGTCCTCCAGCATCAATTCCACGATCTCCCGAATGTGCTCGGGGTTCAGGACGTGAAAGACAATTGATTCGTCGATCCGGTTGAGAAATTCGGGACGGAATGTTCGCTGTAGGTCCCCCATAATGCGCTCCTTCATCTGCTCATAAGCAGCCTTATGGTCCTCACCGCCAGTGAATCCGAGCGGCCCGACGATCTTTAACGTGCTGGCCCCGACATTGGAGGTCATTATCAGCACTGTGTTTCGAAAGTCCACAGTGCGACCCTTGGCGTCAGTGAGTCTGCCGTCATCCAAAACCTGCAGCAGGGTGTTGAACACCTCCGGGTGGGCCTTTTCAATCTCATCCAGCAGGATGACCGTGTAGGGCCGCCGGCGGACGGCTTCGGTTAACTGCCCGCCCTCGTCGTAACCCACGTAGCCGGGAGGAGCACCGACCAACCGGGAAACCGTATGGCGCTCCTGGTACTCCGACATGTCGATCCGCACCAAGGCTTCTTCATCCCCAAAAAGGGCGTCGGCCAGGGTTTTTGCCAGCTCGGTCTTACCGACACCGGTCGGACCAAGGAAGATAAAGGAACCAATTGGTCTCCTCGGGTCTTTCAAACCGGCCCGGGCCCGACGGATCGCCCTCGAAACTGCCTTCACAGCCTCATCCTGACCGATTACCCGCTCGTGAAGCACGCTCTCCATCCGCAGTAGCCGTTCGGATTCCTCTTCCGCCAGTTTCTGCACGGGGACACCCGTCCAACTGGATACGATGTGGGCGATGTCCTGTTCGTCCACCACCAGGTCGTCGCCCCCTTTATGCTGACGCCAAGCATCACGACGGCTCTCTACTTCAGCACGCAGCTGCTGCTCCTGGTCACGGATCTGGGCTGCCTTTTCGAACTCCTGGGCTGCAATCGCCGCGTCTTTCTCCTTCTGCAGTTCCTCTACCTTCTGATCCAACTCGCGCAGGTCCGGGGGAGCGGTGAAGGCCTTGAGGCGCACCCGCGACCCCGCTTCATCAATAAGGTCGATGGCCTTGTCCGGTAGGAACCGGTCCGCAATGTAGCGGTCAGCCAGGTTGGCTGCAGCTTCCAAAGCCTCGTCGCTGATCCGCACCCGGTGATGCGCTTCATAGCGATCACGCAGGCCGCGCAGGATCTCGATCGTCTCTTCGATGCTGGGCTCCTCGACCATGATCGGCTGGAACCGGCGTTCCAACGCGGGATCGCGCTCGACATGCTTCCGGTACTCGTCCAGCGTGGTCGCCCCAACCGCCTGAATCTCACCCCGGGCTAAGGCCGGCTTCAGAATATTGGCGGCATCGATGGCCCCCTCGGCAGCCCCGGCACCGACCAGGGTATGCATTTCGTCGATGAACATAATGATATTACCCGACGACCGGACTTCGTCCAGAACCTTTTTCAAACGTTCTTCGAACTCCCCTCGGTATTTGGTGCCGGCTACAAGGGAGGGCATATCTAAGGCTACGACCCGTTTGTTTTCAATGACCTCGGGAACGTTACCTTCAGTGATACGCTGGGCCAGACCCTCGATGATCGCCGTCTTCCCGACACCGGGATCGCCGATCAATACCGGATTATTCTTAGTCCGCCGGCTGAGAATCTGAACCACCCGTTCGATTTCCTTCCCCCTCCCGATAACAGGATCGAGTTTACCGTCCCTGGAAAGGTCGGTCAGGTCCCGAGTGTGCTGGTCTAGGGTCGGCGTGTTGCCCGTCCCGGGGGTCTGTGGTCCCCGGGTGGGTTCAGCACCCTGCGGGGCGGGACCGCCGCCCAACATCTGAATGATCAGGTTGCGAACCTTGTTCAGATCCGCACCGGAACCGCTCAGGATCTGCGCCGCCACACCTTCTCCCTCACGGATCAGACCAAGCAGAAGGTGCTCCGTGCCCACGTAGTTGTGCCCAAGACGCCGAGCCTCGTCCACAGCCAGTTCCAGCACCCGCTTGGCACGCGGGGTCAGGGCCACCTCCATCTGGCTGTTACCCTGACCGGGTTCCACCATTTGCTCGATGGCCGCCCTGACGGTCTCCGCATTAATATTCAGTTCCGCCAGGATTCTCGGGGCTACTCCCTCACCTTCACGGATCAGACCGAGCAACAGGTGTTCCGTACCAACGTAGGGATAATTAAGAGCAACGGCCTCCTCCTGGGCTAGCATAATCACTTTCTGGGCCCGTTTGGTGAATCTGCCGAACATTTGATAAACCTCCTGCTTCTAGGTTATGATCCTTCATTCTCCGTCATCTTCTCACGAAACAGTCTGGCTCTGAGGATATCGCACTCCTCCGCAGACAGCCGCCCGCCCGTTTTGACCAGGTATGCAGGGCGGGAAATGACCATCAACTCTGATAGCATTCTGGTGTTGACACCTTTGATTATCCCAGTGTCCACGCCTAACCGGACGTCCGAGAGAAGTTGCATGGATTCCCCGGCGGACAGCAGATAGGCGTGGCGCAATATACCGTAAGCCCTGGAGACTTTGTCTTTAAGCGCTTCCGGCTTTTGCTGGAAAATATACCGGCGCGCGGTGCGTTCGCGGTTAATCACCTGGCGGGTAATTGATTCTAGGTTGGAAACGATCTCTTCCTCACTCTGACCCATGGTGATCTGGTTCGATAGCTGAAACAGGTTGCCGGAGGCCTCGGTACCTTCTCCATACAGCCCGCGTACCGTTAGACCAAGTTTTGAGACCGCCGAAAGGACGTCCCTAATCGCCCCAGTAGCCACAAGAGCCGGCAGATGCATCATCACCGAAGCCCTGAGTCCCGTACCGATATTGGTCAGGCAGGCTGTGAGAAATCCAAGCCAGTCGGAAAACGCGTAATCCACCGTTTTTTCAAGGCCATCGTCCACAGCATCGGCCAACAGGTAAGCGTCTTGGAGACGCAACCCAGCCAAAATACACTGAATCCGCAGGTGGTCCTCCTCGTTGACCATTATGCTGAGACGCTCGTCTTCAGAAATAACTACTCCCTTAGCCTCTTCATTGCCGGCCTTCAGCAGGTCGGGACTGATCAGATGTTTATCAACCAGTATCTGACGATCCAGGCTCGGCAGTTGCGACAGTAGAACCACCTTTAGCTTACCCAGTCTCCGCTCAAGGTCTTCGTCCGCCACAGCGTCTGCCACAATCCTTAGGATTTCCTCGGCCGGTTCACCTGACAGCAGGTGCGGAAATGGGTAACCGGCTAAGTCCCGGGCCAGCCGTACCCGGGAAGAGATGACGATGTCGGATTCCGGCGCGTCATCGTCCATCCACGGACTGTACGGGTTATCGACCGTCTGTTTGATGGTCATTCTCATCTTCCCTCCCGGCTAGCTTTTGCTCCAGTTCCCGGATCCGGTCACGCATCTCGGCGGCCTTTTCGAACTCCTCCCGGGCTACCAGTTCCCGGAGGCCCTTCTTTAATTGGTCAACCTCGCGAATCACCCGGTAACGGCTCAACGAACGGGCCGGAACCTTGCCTGTGTGTACTCCCGAGCCCTGAATCCGCCGAACCATGGGCTCAATACGGTCTTCAAACTCCTGGTAGCAGTTGCTGCATCCCAGAAGCCCGTGCGTTGAAAACCGGTTTCCGGTCATCGCGCACTGGGGACACTGGAGCAGGTCTCCTTCTGGCCCCGGTCCGAAGATGCCGGCTAGGAAGTCGTGCAGGTTTTGCTGCGGCAAGAGGTTGAACGAAGCCTGTTGTTCCTCCTTGGCGCAGACCTCACAAAGGTTCATTTGTTTCTTCTGGTTGTCAATTATCTCTGTATAATGTACATTCGCGGGACGTTGCTTACATCTCTCACAGATCACGTTAAGAGCCTCCCCCTGCATTGCATTGGCGGGCCAATGATGCCAGCATTGCCTTCAAAATATTCGCCCGTAGGCGGTTTCGCCACGCGCTGTCCAGATTCAAAGTGGCGTCATCAACGGTGACGTTTATCAGATGCGCCTCACGCTCACTGATGATTTGCTCATCCCGCAGGCGGACAATGATACTGCGGGCGTCTGGTGCTGTAATCGAGCTTCCGATGCGATGGTAACACTCTCGCAGGAGATCTCCCGGCTGCTCTGCTGAGAGCTTGAAGATGCGGACAAACCCGCCTCCGCCCCGCCTGGATTCCACAGCAAAACCGGACTGGGTTGTAAACCTGGTGGCCAGTACGTAGTTGATCTGAGATGGCGCACATCCGAATTTGGCGGCCAGATCATTACGCTGGATCTCAATATATACATCGTCACTCTCGTTAAACAACACCTTAATGTGTTCGGCGATGTAGTCGGCAATCGTCGGCATTCTCATTTACCACCTGCCTTACCCCTACTACTGATTTTGACTTACCTTGACTATATAATATACATCGTTGGGGGAAAGTGTAAAGCTAATAGCCACTTTATTATTCTGGCCTGGCAGCATTCATAAATTCTTTTCTCGTATCGGGTAACATCGCTCCGGCCCAGGAACATCATGGTATAATGCCCGTTAAGGAGGGAGTATCTTTGAAAATCCTGTCCTATGTCCTAATCGCCGCGGGAATAATGTTACTAGGGGGTTACGCTCTTTATGCGGCGTGGCTGTTCTTTTCGCTGGCGGAAATCCCCTTATTGATCCGCGTGGGTGTGGGTGTACTCGGAATAGGATTTCTGGTTCTCCTGATCGCCATGTGGATTGAAAAGAAAAAGGAGGGCGATGAGGGTTGATCATCAGCACAACAGCGGAAATCGGCGGCAAGAGAGTGGTTAAGACCCTGGGTCTGGTAGCAGGCAACACGGTCCGCAGCCGAAACATCGGTCGTGACATACTGGCCGGGCTGAAGAACATCGTGGGTGGTGAAATCAAGGAGTATACCCAATTGATGGCATCATCGCGTCGAGACGCTATTCAGCGGATGATTCTCGAAGCGGAAAACATGGGGGCCAACGCCGTGGTTGAGGTCCGGTTTGTCACGGCAGCCGTAGCCAGTACCGCCGCTGAGATCGTAGCCTATGGAACTGCGGTCGTGGTTGAGTAGCTGGAAGGAGGTTTTTCCGATGGAACAACCGGCCATTGATGTGGCGGCAGCCCTGAAAATTGAAGAACAGCTCTTTAAACCGAACGGCTACCGGGGAGTTGAGTCTGGTGCTTCCTACACCATTCTTCCCGGCTCAGTTCCGATTCTGGTTTCTGCACCGCACGCCGTGAAACATATCAGAAAGGGAAACACGGAACCAAAGGAAGAGGACGAATACACCGGGACCGTCGCCCGCCTGCTGCATGCATCCATGGGCTGCTGGGCAATGCACGCCACCGCGGTGGACTTGGATCCAAACTTCTATGACGACTGTGCTTACAAAGACGCCCTACGTGAGTTGCTGAAGAAGGAGCCGATCCGTCTGGTCCTCGACCTACACGGTGCAGCTGAATGGCGGGCCTTCAACATCGATCTCGGCACCTGTCGGGGGGACTCCCTGTTAGATCAAGGGGAGTACCTGGAGGATTTGATCCTTTCACTGCAAGACGAGGGCATTCAGTCTGTCTTCGTGGACAGCGTTTTTACCGCCGAGGCTCAGAGTACGGTAACTCGGTTTGTAAGCGAGCAACTGGGGATACCGGCCGTGCAGCTGGAGATAAACCGGCGGCTGCGTGACCCCGAACAAAACCCGGCTTATTTCAGCGTACTAATTAAGGGGCTTCAGTCATTCATCCGGGATCTGGACTGATCAGCCGCAGTTGACCCTGATCGCCGCCGTCAACAGTAAGAACGGCGGCGTTTTTCTCGGATGTTCCCCTGCGGGACAAGGGCAATCTTGGTTTCTGCAAACAACTTGGCCAGCCCCACCTTCTCGCGGTAGCGCATATGCGGGCATTCGCCGCAATCCTGGCATCCGTTCCGTGTCGTGGGCTCGTTGTAGGCGGAGATCACACCTTCATAGTTGCGCAGGATCACTTTGCTTTCAGACTGAGAGATCAGGTACTGGGGGGCCACCGGGATTTTCCCGCCTCCGGCGGGGGCGTCGACGACAAAGGTGGGTACCGCCAGCCCCGATGTGTGACCGCGCAGCAGTTCGATAATCTCAATTCCCTTGGCTACCGAGGTCCGGAAGTGTTCAATGCCCGGAGAAAGGTCGCACTGGTACAGGTAGTAAGGACGAACCCGGATCTGAAGCAGACGGTGCATGAGGTCTTTGATGATGTACGGGCAGTCATTGACTCCGCGCAAGAGGACCGTCTGGTTGCCGAGCGGAATACCGGCGTCGGCCAGCATGGCACAGGCCTGACTAGCTTCGGGTGTAATCTCCGCTGGATGGTTGAAATGGGTATTCAGATACAGGGGATGAAACCGGCGCAGCATTGCACACAACTCGGATGTCACCCGCATGGGCAGAACCACGGGGGTTCGGGTCCCGATACGGATAATCTCCACGTGTTCAATGCGGCGTAATTCGGTGAGGATGCGCTCCAGCCTTTCCTCGCTGATCAGGAGGCTATCCCCTCCGGACAAGATCACGTCCCGGATCGCGGGAGTACGCCGGATATAGGTAATCGCCTCCTCGATCTGTTCCCAGGGCAGGGACTCGTCGGTCTTTCCGGCCAGACGGCGGCGAGTACAGTGCCGGCAGTACATCGAACACTGGTCGGTAACAAGCAGCAGAACCCGGTCAGGATAGCGGTGGGTAATTCCGGGAACAGGTGAATCCACATCCTCGTAAAGAGGATCATCACTCTCCCAGCGCCCCATCTGCATCTCCACCGACATTGGCACACCCTGCTTACGTATCGGGCAATCGGGGTCATCGGAATCCATCAGGCCGGCGTAGTACGGGGTGATTGCCATCCGAAGGGTTTCCAGACACTGCTGCACACCCTCCAGCTCAGCCGGAGTGAGGTTGATAACTCTGCTCAGTTCCTCAACATCGGTTATCCGGTGGGTCACCTGCCAGTGCCAGTCATTCCATTGTTCATCGGGTACGTCCCGCCAGGGAGAGTTGCTCCTGGTACCGGTCATACGCCAAACAGCCTCCGCTCTTTCTCCACGAGGATTATTCTGCGTCTGGCTGTGTGAAGCTATACCAATAGGGAGGTCAGAGGTCGGAGGCAGGAGGTTGGACTGAAGGGGGACTGGAGGAAAGTATCGGTTACGCGGTATTATTTTTACAGCATCATTCAGCTCCCCCGATACGATTTGAGGATCACGGGCGGGTAATTGCAACCTTAGGATTTTTGCCCTTGGGATGAAAGGAGTGCTCCTTTGCTCTTCACTGATTTGGACGAGATCCTACATGAGGACAACCCACTGTTTAGTTTCCGGGCCTTGATCGACCAGACCAACAAACGGCTTTGGGTCTATGAAGGTGAGGTACATGATCCGGAAGCCTTTACCCGTTATGTCCGGGGGAAAGCTTTGGTGCGTGGATTCGGGAAGATCATTTTCCCCTGCCCCGCATCAATTGCCACCGGGCTTAAAACTGCCGGCTTCAGTGAGGAGGCCCGGGCGGAGGGCTTTTTCCACGGCGAAACCGGCTTCTTCATGGTGCTGTATCCGGATCCGGAACGCGGATCCAGCGAGCACCTGGTAGACGAGGTGGATATGCTGCGGAAGATAATGGCCCGGCCTCAGGAAACCAGGCGCTGTCCGGACAGTGCCTTCACCTTCCGTTCGGCGACACCCGAGGATATCCCGGCGATGACAGCGTTGTTCAGCGAAGTTTTCACCAGTTATCCGGTTCCGGTAGATGATCCCGCATACCTATTATCGGCCATGCAGGAGTATGGAACCCGCTTTCAACTCGCCCTTGACGGGGAGCAGCTGGCCGGTGTGGCTGCAGCCGAAGTTGAGACCCCTTTTGGCCGTGCGGAGATGACGGACTGTGCAACCCTGCCGCAGTACCGGGGTCAAGGGCTGGCTGGCTGCCTGATCCGCGCCCTTGAACAAGAATGCTATGATTCGGGAATGCGTTGTTTCTACAGCCTGTCCCGGGCTGGCCAGTACGGTGTCAACCTTGTTTTCCACCGCCTCGGCTACCGCTACCGCGGCACTCTAATCAACAACGCTCACATTGGGGGACGATTTGAGGACCTCCACGTCTGGGTAAAATACTAGATACACCCAGCAGAACGAAACCGCCCCCGTTCGGGCGGTTTCTCTGATGTGATTTGTTCGGCATCAATTGTCATTTGGATATGTTGTATGCAATTACAGGATAAAGATGATCACACCGATGAGGAAAATCACAAAGCCCACGATGGTAACATACGGCAGGACACCCGCACCGACCAGGAACAAACCCAGCGCAGCCAGCACAGCACCTAGCAGCATCCCAGGGACAAAAAACGGGAAGGACTTAGCTTCGACCTTCTCTTCCATTTTTGAAATACCTCCCTTCCATTCATCTCACCATAGACTATGCTTCGGCCCGGAAAACTGTTACCAGATATTGTCATCAATAATGCTGTCACAGAAAACAAATTATTGCGGCTCTTTGTCGCCGCCAACATTGAGTTCCTCGATGAACCGGGTCGTAGCAGCAAGTAGACTCTGAAGATCCAACTGTTGTCCGCCCTGCAGTGATACGGATTCACGGACTCTCGCTGAACCGGAAGCCCCGTCTAAGACCGATATTATGGCTCCAGCAACAACGTCGACGGTCGTACCGTAGGTTTGGGCTTTACTAAGCCATTTCTCCAAAGTCTTCAAAACATCTTTAGGTAGTATCAGCTGAGTTTCCACTGACTTCTGTGCTTCCCCGGTTAACTGCCTAAAAGCCATCAATAATGCGGAAAAATCAAATTGAGTATTGGGTATCGGACTATTGGTCAAATGATTGAGATTCCCTTCTGAGTCAGTGAGAGTGTCCACCAATACCAGTGCTGAACCGGCAAGCCTAGCCACAGTCTTCCCTGAGACCTGGGCGGTGACAAGCCACTTCTTTAGAGTGTCTTGTGCTAACTGCGTCTCTACCGGCTCAGCTGTCACTGTCGTCATGCTAACCTTACTCAGTGCCTCGTCAATTAGTTTTCGATCCATGGCCTGACGGGCCTCCAGCTCATCCAGTCTATGGATGAGGCGCTCGAGTCTAGGAATCACCGATTCAACACAGCGCCCATTACAGGCACGTTGGGCGGACTCTTCCATTGGTAATGACTCTTCCTTGGGAAGTGACTCTTCCTTGGGAAGTGCCTCTTCCTTGGGATACGCGTATTCCCTGCGGGGTTTCAGAAGACTATTAACCGGTCGTGCCATCGGCGCCGCAACTACCCCGCCATTGAGTTTGCTGAAAAGCTTTTCCTTACTGTATACAGCCAAACGAATCACTTCCTTTCTGTTGGGTTTAGCCACCTTGTTTCAGAAGTAAGGATTTTAGCATTTTGGCTACAACCTGCTGTTGCTCGGGACTTAATTGTGCCCTGGCCAAGCCCAGGGCACCCGACAGCAGTTCTTGGATTTGGGTTTCGTCCAGACTCGGAGTGCCTTCACTCGGGCTGTTCAGCTGGTTAACCAAGACCTGCACCGTACTAAGCAGGCTACTCAGGTCCATGGGGTCTTTACCCATTCTGACTCCCTCCCCGGCAGGTGTTAATGGTTCGGACGCCAAAGACCAACCGGTATGCCCGGATGAATAGCGGCTGCTTAGTCGAACCATGTAGTAATTTATGCCAAGCGGGACCGTTCTGTGCCGCACGGAGGGAAATACCGTAGGAAAGGATGAGGTTGGAGTAGCTTTGCGGTAAGGTTCGGTAAAAGATACTCAGAGATGGGCAGGTTTCATGCGGGCCATGACCCGAACGGGGTTTCCTTGATCAAGTACCACACCGGGTTTGTTTTTCTATGCTCGTTGCCGCCGTCGATAGTGCCTCCGGGCGGTAAACAGGATGCGGGAACCGCCCCAGACAACCAGCGCTAGATAAGGCCACCATACATTCGGATCAATAATACGTGCCGCAAAGGGAATCAGAAAGGTGGCCGTACCAAGAACCACCAGCCACCGCCCAATAACAATCGCCGCCCGCTCACCGGCATCTCCTTCAAGGAAGAGCAACCGGCCAAGAAAATCTACCTTGTAGCCGAACCAAAACAGCAAACCGACATTAAAGAGGATCAGCCCAAAGCCGAACGCCAGTACGTCAGATAGCGTAATCTGAAAGGCAAACGTCATTTACAGACCTCCAGGGCGGCTTAGTTAACGGCCTCTACTTCCTCTAGTTTATTGGCAAACCAGCCGGTGTGCAAATCCTCATAAGCGAATGAGGAGATGTCAGCGGGGATAGTACCGGACCAGTCCCGGTTCCTCAAACTTGCCGATGATCTTCACATCCACCCAGCGGCTACCGAACTTAAGGGCGTCCGTCCGTGAATGCATAAACACGTCAATGCGTTCACCCTTGATCACACCTCCGGTGTCTTCCGCCCGGAAGTAACCGAAGTCGTTAATGTAGACCAGGGTGCCGTGTGGAATCACTTTTGGATCGACGGCAATGATTCCGGGGCGCGGCGTGGTTCCGGTAGCCGTTCTTCCGTCTCCGTTACCACACTCCAAAGTATAAGCGGTGGCCAACATCCGGACCGTCTGGCCGGTACTGCGCGAAGTCAGGGCTATCTCTGGTTTTTCAGGGCTTTCCTCGACGGGTGCTACAGCTACTGCCTTGTCAGGAACAGGCGGTTGTCTTGGTGTATCAGAGTCATTCGAGCGGTCGACCCGATCCGGCATGGGCATCACTGATACTGGTGCCTGTACCACTTCCGTTGTATGCACTTCCTGGGACGCAGAACTAACCCCGATTAATAGAATTGCAGCTAACACTAAGACGAAAGCCTGTCCAAGACCGGTTAGGGGACTGCCGGCCCTAGCTTTACGTCCGGAAACTGGGGCGACCCGTTTTGGTGCCCGCTTACGGGCTCTAACGGGTCTGCCGGGTTCTAGACTGCGCTCTTTCCCGGGGGCTATCAACTGTACCCTTGCCCGAACAGCTCCGCCCGCGGGTCTTACCGAATGCCACTGGTTCATATGATGCCCTGCCTTATCCTGATTCCATTTACTCCCATGTCATTTTACAATAAATGGGATTAATATGCCAGAGCAGCAGGGCCGTATTATTGGTCGAACACTATCTAATGGGGATGCTTAATGTCACAATGTCTTTTCTTTTTCATCATCCTTCACCGATCTTGATTCAGTACAACCAATGCTACGCACTCGACGTGGGTGGTAAAGGGGAACATATCAACGGGCTGAACCTGGGCGAGGTGATATCCGGACGCGGCCAGGAAGCGTAAATCCCGAGCCATGGTACCTAGATCACATGAGACATAGACGATACGTCCGGGGTTCATCACGAGCACCGCATCCAGAACTGACTCGGCACACCCCCGCCGTGGTGGATCCAGAATGACCACGTCCGGCCTCAGGCCCTGTTGGGCCAGTGCAGGTAGCAATTCTTCGGCACGGCCCCTTTGGAATTCCACATTTTGTATTCCATTTAATGAGGCGTTTTCCTTGGCATCGGCCACTGCCTCCGGTACGATCTCCAGTCCGTAAACCTGCCGGGCCTGCCGGGCCAGGAACAAGGCGATGGTCCCGATTCCGCTGAAGACGTCCACTACGGTCTCACGCCCGGTAAGGGCGGAATAAGCCAATACCTGTTCATACAGCGGTAGCGTCTGGGCCGGATTGACCTGGTAGAAGGAACTCGGTGAGATGCGCAGCTTCAGTCCGCCCAGTTCATCGGTGATTGTCGAAGCACCGGCCATGGCCAGGTTTCGGTTTCCCAGAACCTCGCGGCCCGGGCTTTGATTTATGTTCTCTACGACTGACCGAACCTCTGGTGCCGTATCCAGTAAAGCAGTAGTAAAAGCGGCGCAGGCGGGCCATTCTCCGTTCCCGCAAGCCAGGATCACCATGACCTCTCCGGTTCCGACAGCCAGACGAAGCACGACATGACGCAGGTAACCAGATCCCTTATCCCAGTCATAGACAGGCACCTGATACTCATTTAGGAGTATCTGAACCGCAGAAGCCACCCGGAAAAGCCTCTGGTCCGGTAACAGACAATGCTCAACGCCTGACTCATCCAGCCCCAGGGGCCTCATGTTGTAGCTGTCTTCTTCAAAGAAGCCGAGAACCACCTGTTCCCCGATGCGGGCCACCTGGTAATGAACCTTATTCCGGTAATGACGGGGGTTTGCCATCCCAATGATGGGCCTAACCGGTGGTTCCAAAAACCTCCCAATTCTCTCGAGGCTGTCCCCGACCAACTTCGTCTTTAGTTCCAGTTGGGTCGGGTAGTCGACGTGCTGCAACCGACAGCCGCCACAACCGAAGTGTAATCCACAGAGGGGCTCAACCCGTCCCACTGCCCGTTGCAAAACAGCTACCGTTTTGGCCCGACCGTAACGCCGACGCACTTCGGTTATTTCCGCCTCGACTATCTCTCCAGGCAGGGCTCCCTCAACAAAGACCGCTAGGCCGCCCAACCGGGCCACCCCTTCGCCTGCGTGGTTGAAACCCTGAATCTGGAGTTTGACCCGCTCGCCGCGCGTCGGTATACTGTCTGGGGTTATCTCATTCATAAATTCGTTTACCACTTTCCTAGAATCGGACACTTTCAGCCCCATACAATCGGTGCGGTTGTGGGTTAGCTGTTTTGCATGACCACGGCAACTAAAAATATTCCTTCCATCGCCGGTCCACCAGTTGGACCGTTTCCGGCAGGGGCTCCACGGTTCCGGGGTAAGTGGATTTCATCCTGGCGTCGACCACGATCGGTGGCGCGTAACACAGGTGATGGCGCTTGGCCTCTGTCGCCGCAGCGTAGACATCGGCGGCAGGTTCGAAGCGGGTGAACACCGCCCATAGGAAATCCATCTCCCGTGCTGCGATTCCGGCATCGTCCGCGAGAATCACCAGCGGCCATTCCGCCAGGGACGGGTGCTGCGCCAAGTGCCGGGCCAGATCTGGGGATTGTGGGTGGGACCCCCCGGCAACCACCAGGCAGCCTGGGCAGAATACGTTTACGGTCTGCACACCCTGTGGAAGGGTTCCTCTAAAGACCCGCGGCAATTCGCGCCGGGCATTGCCCAGGCCGATCAGAATGGCCTTTGAACCGCGGTTAATGGCCGGGCCGCTGTAGTCCAGAGTATCCATGGCCAGGTTATCCAGGATGAAGAAATCCTGCTCCCAGCGCACGCGGGCCAGCAGGTGTTCCAAGAGACCCCGGAAATCACGCAGGTCCCGTGGTGAGTCGGTAAGCATCAAGAACTTGGTCAGGGTCAACTGACCTTCGCCCAGAATGCGAAAGGCCGCACCGAGAGCCTCACGGCTGTACCGCTCCCGGACCACAGCTGCCGTAAGGGAATGGAAACCGGTCTCACCATAGGACCATAGAGCACGCACTGTGGGCATGACCATGGGGAACAGCGGGCTCATCAGGTCCTGCAGGTAGTCCCCGATGTAGAAGTCCTCCTGGCGCGGTTTACCGACGATCGTTGCCGGGTAAATTGCGTCCTTCCGGTGAAAAACGGCATCCACATGAAACACCGGGTAGTCGTGCTGCAGCGAGTAGTAGCCATAATGATCCCCGAACGGTCCTTCGGGGCGCCGCTGATGCGGGGGAACCTTGCCGACGATGGCAAACTCGGCTTCGGCAATGAGACGGTGACCGCCCAAAGGATTAGACGCCATTTCTAGGCGGTGACCGCCGAGCATGGAGGCTAGGATTAACTCGCCGATATCCTCCGGCAGGGGGGCGATCGCGGACAAGATCAGCGCTGGGGGGCCACCTAGGAAGACCGTTACCGGCAGGGGCTCGTCCTTGGCCTCAGCTACATGGTAGTGGAAGCCGCCACCCTTTTGGATCTGCCAGTGCATGCCGGTAGTGGCGGAATCATAACGCTGCACCCGGTACATTCCCAGATTGTGTTTGCCGTTATCCGGGTGCTCGGTGTAAACCAGGGGAAGGGTCAGAAACGGGCCGCCGTCGTCGGGCCACGAGGTGAGCATCGGAAGCTCATCAAGCCTGGGTGGTTTTTGCACGACCTCGGTCACCGAACCGCGTCTCACCTTCCGGGTTCCCAGGCGGCGAAGATCCTGGGTGAGGTGCCGGTATTTCCACAATTTCGACATTCGGGGCGGCATCAAGGCTTCCACCATTTCCACGGCTTCGCGCACCAGCTCTTTGGGGCGAGGCCCGAAAGCCATCTCAATCCGGTCCACCGTACCGAACATATTTGTGAGGACAGGGAAGGGACTGCCTTTCACCTTAGAAAACAGGAGTGCCGGTCCGTTCTCGGCGATCACCCGCCGGTGAATCTCAGCCAGTTCCAGGTAGGGGTCGACCTCGGCCTCAATTACGGCCAACTGCCTGTTTTGTCGTAGCAAATCGATAAATTCCCTGAGATTACGTAGCGCCATCGCCAATTCTCCTCTACTATCAGGTTCTCGTACATCACTCCAGTTATTCTTCCCGAAGCGGAGAATTCCCTTCGCTAACATCAAAAACCAGGGATGGAAGGGCCTTCGACAGAAAGAACCCGGGGCAACCCAGGTTCAACTTTTCAATTTGTTGAAGTCTGCCCCCTTCTAGACCGGTTGAGCGAACACCTCGAAGATGGTAAGCAGGGAGATCAACCAGGCCAAGGTTGATTCGGCACCCTGATTGGCATTGACGCCGTGCGCCTCCAGACCGTCGCGACAACCGCCGCCGGTAAAGTCATAAAGAGGAAGGTTTAAGTCATTGTAGCCCAGGAACCAGTCCAGACAACGACCGGCCTCCTGAATCCAGCACAAGTCGCCGGTACCCTGAAAGGCCTCCACGCAGGCCTCCACCAGGGCCATCGCGTCGACCGGTTGCTGGTCGAATTTGGCCCGTCTGCCGTCCCGGGTAAACCAACCAGCGTTCCCGATCAAGGAGAGATGTCCCTCGGGAGCGGTCTGCTGTTCCAGGAGCCACTTCAGGATGGCCAGACCGGTCTTGAACATGGCGGCATCCGGCAAACGGCGACCGGAGAGCAACAATGCGTGGGGCAGCTTTGCGTTGTCATAGGTGCTGATCTCCTCACACCAAACCCATTCCGAGCTCAGGTTGTTCAGGAAATGGTTGTGGAGCCTCTCCGATAGAAATCGGCGCAACCGACGCGCCCCGGCATCCCCGCTGTACACATCCAGGTAGGTGTTCAGGCCCAGTAGGGCAAACGCCCAGGCCCGCGGTGACGTAAAGCTCTCTAGAACAGGCAACCCCTGTGTGAAGAGTTTGGTAGCCAGGGAGCCGATCGATTCCGTCGGGGAATCCCGGACTGTCACACCAAGGCCCCAAAGGGCACGCCCGTGAGCATCCTCGCTGCCTACCTTTTCCAGCCATTCGCGGTTATACGACATGAAGTTGCGAAAGCATCCCGTATCCTGGTTGAAGGCGTGATAAAGGAAAGACAGGTATTTGTGAGTAAGGGGAATCACCTTCTTATCCTGATACAAGGAGTAGTACAGGCTGGTGACAACCAGAGCCCGGGCATTGTCATCAACACAGTATCCGTGGTTCCGGTTCGGTGTTGTATAGATGCAATGCTGCAGTATCCCGGTGTCATCGGTCAAGTTCTTTAGATGCTCCAGGTTCGGTGCCGGCAGCCTGTCCACCACGTTAGCGGCGGAACGATCTCTGTAGTTAGACTTTGGTTTCAGGCTTGACCTTCCAAGAACCTGTTCAAACAGGTCCAGGTAACCTCGGGCGACCTCTTTCCAGACTGTCTGACGTCCAAACTGGTAGGCGCGTTTGCGCATCGCATTGCATTCCTGCTCGTTGTCCAGCAAATCGTTGATCGTACTCGCCATGGCGTCCGCGTCATTAAAAGGAACCAGCCGACCGCGCCCTTCGCCGAGCAGTTCCTCGGCGTGCCAGTATGGGGTGGAAATCACGGCTTTTCCCGCTCCAACCGCGTAGGCAAGGGTGCCCGAAGTGATCTGTGCTGGCGACTTATTCGGGCTGACGAAAATATCGGCCGCCACAATGTACCGGCACAACTCATCCAGATTGACGTACTTGTTGTCAAAACGGACGGATAACTCCAGCCCCAACCGGTTTACCAGCTGGTGTAAACTATGACGGTAGGCGTCACCGGTGTTCTTGATGACGTGAGGGTGGGTCGCCCCCAGGATGATATAGATGACGCCCGGATGCTTCTGAATAACCTGGGGCAAAGCCTTGATCACCAGTTCAAACCCTTTTCCGGGATGAACCAGTCCAAAGGACAGGATCACCTTACGACCGTCCACGCTCAGAGTATCCTTGTAGAAGCTCGGATCAACGAAGGTGAAATTTGGAATGCCATGGGGAATATAGGCAATCTTCGTCTCAGGGATCCCGTATATCTCCTGCAGAATACGACGGCCCTTCAAACTCATGGTTACGACCACCTCGGAGTAGCCGGCCAGTTCAAGCAGGATCGTCCGCTGCTGCTCCGTAGGTTCGGTCAGGATCGTATGCAGTGTGGTCACAATCGGAATTTCCAAATTCTTGACCAGGTATAAGAGATGAGCACCGCTTTTCCCGCCAAAAATGCCGTATTCATGTTGGACTACCAGGATATCCGGCTGGTTCACGTTTAAAAACTGGGCGGCCCGAAGATAGTCCGGCAGGCTGCTGTCACGGATCTGAAACTTAACCCGTTTGGGGTAGGGGTACCCCCCGTTGACATCGTCCATTGCCACCACAGCCACCTGGCAACTCCTGTCCAGTTCCGCTTCCAAGGCCTCGCACAGGTCGTCGGTAAAGGTGGCAATACCGCATTTTCGCGGTATGCAGGTACCGAGCACAGCGATCGAATGCGGTCTTTTTCTCCCCACCAAGTTACCCATATATCACTCTCCTAATTCACCAACTACTTACAGCAGGCACTTAGCTACCAGGTCTTTGAGAGGCACCGTGGCGATGCCCGACTCCCAGTCCGACATAGCATAGGCAATGATCAGCTCATCCCGGTGAATGACCGCCCCGCAGGAGTAGACCACGTTAGGCACGTAACCCTCTCTTTCGTATTCGTTGGGGGTAAGTATCGGTTCCCTCGTGCGTCCGATCAGCTTCGTGGGGTCATCCAAATCCAGGATGTCAACCCCGATACAGTACTTCCGCATCGCGCCAACCCCGTGGGTCAACACCAGCCAGCCGAACTCGGTTTCCACAGGCGGTCCGCCGTTTCCGATTTGCACAAACTCCCAGGGACTCACCGGACCCCTGATCACCCTTGCAGTATCCCAGCAGTAGAGATTATCTGAATAGGCCACATAGTTGCTTTCATTGTCCAGGCGGGCCAACAAGGCATATTTTCCCTTGACGCGGCGCGGGAACAAAGCCATACCCTTGTTCTGAGCGCCCTTGCCAACCAGTGGATAAGACTTAAAAGTCACAAAGTCCTTTGTCTCCAGGATTCGGGACACAATGGCAAACCCGTTGAACCCGGTGTACGTTGCGTAATAAGTAACTTCACCATCTTCTTCCGATACCCGGATCTCCGGCCGTGTCCTGTTCCCGGTTATTGAAAGCGAAAGCCGGGGAATCGAGGATGCGCGCCTGGTCCGGTTTACGGAAGAAGATGGTGAAGTTACTTATTACGCAACGTACACCGGGTTCAACGGGTTTGCCATTGTGTCCCGAATCCTGGAGACAAAGGACTTTGTGACTTTTAAGTCTTATCCACTGGTTGGCAAGGGCGC
>JAHRFU010000014.1 GCA_019084485.1 Desulforudis sp.
AGCTTTGGGAGTTCTTTGTTTATCTTGAGTATTGGAACCGGGCAAATATGCAGATATCGCTATCTTTGATGGACACCCCTTCTCCAACATGACCAGGTGTGTATTAACCATGATCGATGGAGTTGTTTATCATAACGAACTAGACCAGTGTTGTTGCTGCTGCGATAAATGCTAATCACCAAAGCCCCGCAAGGGGCTTTTTAAATTCCACCAGGTGAAAACAAGGAATACCTCAACGGATTAGAGGTATAAATCCTGATGATGTTGGATGGGATGGAGCGTAGTTTCGCCAACACCCCGTGTGCGTACCCTCTCTGCTTTCAGCTTTCAGCTTAAAACATGGAGGGTACGCACACGATGTCGCTCCATCCTTTAAGCTGAGAGCCGATAGCAGAAAGCCACCCACGACAATCCCTCCCCTACCTTGCAGGTATGTGTACCTTGTACACCGAATACACTACTGTGTGCGAAGCAAAGGCAGTCTTCTGCCTTAAACTTTAGAAATTTGTGTCTTGACAATGGGGTCCACCTTGATCTGCCATAGAACATCTCGTTTTTGACCCGCCCAAAGAAGCCTTCACAAGCGGCATTGTCGGCGGTGCATCCCTTTTTGGACATTGAACGGGTGAGGCCCGCCGCCTCCATCCTGGCAATCCAGCCCGGCCAGCGATAATGGCCGCCCCGATCGCTGTGAACAACCGGATGCTCGCCGCGTGACAGCGCCGACATGGCACCCTCTAGCATGGTATTAACCAATTTGGCTTCGGGACTGGTGCCGATGCTCCAACTGACCACTAGGCCGTCAAAGCAGTCAATGATGGGCGACAGATAGACCTTGCCGGCGGGTAGTGCGAACTCTGTAACGTCAGTGAGCCATTTGATATTGGGGGCTTCGGCGCGAAAGTCGCGTTCAATAATGTTCGGTACGGCGGGGCTGATTTCGCCCTTATAGGAGCTATACTTACGTTTCTTACGACTGACAACAACGAGGTTTTCTTCATGCATAAGCCTGCGAACAACTTTCTCAGAAACACTTTGGCCGTCTCTTTGTAGAATGGCATGAATTCGTCGGTAACCGTACCGACCGTCAGCTTGTGTGAAAACAACGCGCACATGCTCACGTAACTTTACATACTTGTCCTGCGCGGCAATGGCGGCGCATTGGTAGAAGTAGCTGCTTTTAGGGATGGTAAGGCTCTCAAGTAATTCATTCAGGGGATGTCTTTCTCGTAGGGCGCCGATCACCACTGTCTTCTCCCGGTTCGTCAGCTTCTTGGGATCGACGCCCTAGTCTTTTTTTAGGATCTCCGCTGTTGCCTCCAGTATATCTTTTTCGAGCCGGAGCCGATGGACCTGTTCTTCGAGTGATCCCACCTGCTCTTGAAGCGACTCCACCTTGGCAAGCAGCGCATCCTTGTCTTCACTGAGCTTTTGCTTCCGCCGTTTTCTTGCGCCCACAGGGCTCCCCTTCCAGAGCAGATCACTTCTCCACTTGTAAAGAACAGCACGGGTAACCCCATACTTACTGGCAACCGTTTGGGCTGAGCCATCTCTGGAACATAGGTCAAACACGGCAGCCCGTTTCTGCTCAAAAGTTAATTCGACCTTACTCGGAGGTAATCCTTTGGTGGTTAGTCTGTACTTGCGGGCCCCCGCTTCATCCAGCCATTGCCTTAGGGTCTCGCGGTTTGGATAACCAAGCGCCTGAATGCACCGACGTAGGCTCCGGCCGTGCCGTAGATAGTAATCCACCGCAGCCTGTCTCTGCTCCTGAGAGTATTTCGGTGGGCGGGCCCTGTACCCGTCGTGAAGCGCGCCAGTGGTCTCGTATTCATGGACCCATTGCTTAAGGGCTCTCTTCGATGGATAGCCCAACTCTCGCCTAACAGCAGCAGAGTTGCGGTCGTAGTTGAGGTATAAAGTAACCGCCTTCATTCGGTCTGCAAGTGTGTACACGGACATCCTCCTGTCTCAAATCGAGTCCAGGTTTTTG
>JAHRFU010000079.1 GCA_019084485.1 Desulforudis sp.
CACTCGTCCGCGCCTTGGGGAACAAGGAGGACATCCGCCGGTTCGGGCACGCATTGATCCCGATGGACGAATCCCTGGTGCTGGTCGCCGTGGACCTCAGCGGGCGCGGTTATCTGGCTTTTGATGGGCAACTGCCGATGGAACGCCTTGGGAACTTTGAGACGGAACTGGTGCCTGAATTCTTGCAGGCCTTGGCGATGAACGGCCGGTTCAACCTGCACGTGCGGGTGCTGGCCGGCCGGAATACGCACCACATCATCGAGGCGATCTTTAAGGGTCTCGGCCGAGCCCTGGGTGACGCGGTGGCGCTTAACCAGGGGAAAGGGATACCGTCCACCAAGGGTGTCATCAACTAGGAACAGGAGTCAGGATTCAGAATGAAAGAACGGTTTATTGTCTTGAATTATTCTGAATTCTGACTACTGAATTCTGAATACCTGGATAGTAACGGTAGGTGCCTGGCACCTGTTAATACACTACTGGATAGGTGACATATTTGTATATCGCAATTATCGACTATGGGATGGGCAATCTGCGCAGCGTGCAGAAAGGCTTGGAGTCGCTGGGCTGGCAGGCCGAGATTGTCGGCGCGCCGGAAGGGGTGGACCAGGCGGCCGGGGTGATTTTGCCTGGAGTCGGGGCCTTTGCGGACGCGATGCGCAACCTGCACGAGACCGGGATGGCGGACGCCATCTACCGGGCAGTGGACAGCGGTAAGCCCTTCCTGGGGATTTGCCTGGGCCAACAGCTGCTGTTTGAGCACAGCGAGGAGTTTGGGCGGACGAAGGGGCTGGGGCTGTTCCCCGGAACGGTTCGGCGGCTACCGCCTAGTCTGATCGTGCCGCACATGGGCTGGAATGAGATCGATATCCGGCAACCGGTACCGCTTCTAAGCGGGGTGACGGAAGGGTCACGGTTTTACTTTGTGCACTCTTACTACGTACACCCGGTTGATGCGGATGTCGTTGTGGCGGAGACCGATTACGGGATCCGTTTTGCCTCTGTCGTAGGGCGCGGAAATGTTTTCGGTATCCAGTTTCACCCCGAGAAAAGTAGTATGCTTGGGTTGAACATTCTCAATAACTTTGGTAAGTGGGTGGCAAAATGCTGATACTTCCGGCTATTGACCTTCGCCAAGGGCGTTGCGTACGTCTTTTTCAGGGGCGGGCCGACATGGAGACCGTTTACAGCAACGACCCGGTGTCGGTAGCCCGGCGCTGGGAGGCACAGGGTGCCAAGATGATCCACGTGGTCGACCTGGACGGAGCTTTCGGCGGCTCGCCTCAGAATGAAGCCGTGGTGCAGGCGATCGCTTCCGCCATAAGCATCCCGGTTCAACTGGGCGGCGGAATTCGGAACACAGAGACCATCGAGAAATACCTGGCCGCAGGCGTGAGCCGGGTGGTACTGGGGACGGCTGCAGTTACCGACCCCGATTTCCTCCGGCAGGCCGTGACCGAGTACGGGGAAGGCATCGTGCTCGGCCTGGACTGCAAGGACGGGAAGGTATGCGTCAGCGGCTGGGAAGAGACGGCCACCCGCGACGGCCTGGATTTTCTGCGCGAAGCGGAGGGGATCGGCGTCCTGAGGGTAGTGTTTACGGACATCCGGCGTGACGGGACACTACAGGGGCCGAACTTCGAGGCCATCGAAGAAGTCTGCCGGAACACCGGTTTGAAGGTGATCGCGTCCGGCGGCGTATCCAGTCTGGAAGACTTGCGCGGCCTCAAGGCGCTGGAGCCGATTGGGGTGGAAGCGACGATCGTGGGTAAGGCACTGTACGCTGGGGCCTTCACCTTGGAAGAGGCCCTGCAGGTGTAAACCCGAGCGAAACAAAGGGGGAGCGAAACAAAGTGGGTCAGACCCCTTTGTTTCCAGGTATAAAATGAGGGGACAGTCCTTCTTTTGGGGCGGAGTTATCCACATATCCACAAAAAGTAGCCTGTCCCCCTTTTCTTAAAGGAGAGGATTTTATGCTGGCTAAGAGAATTATACCCTGCCTCGACGTAAACAAGGGACGGGTGGTCAAGGGCGTAAACTTCGTGAATCTGCGCGATGCCGGTGATCCGGTGGAACTGGCGGCGTTGTATGACCGGGAAGGTGCGGACGAGGTGGTCTTTCTGGACATCACCGCCTCGCATGAACAGCGGGATACGGTCGCGGACATGGTGCAGCGGACCGCGGAGAAGGTGTTCATCCCGTTCTGCGTGGGCGGCGGTATCCGCACCGTTGAGGACATCCGGACCATTCTTTCCGCAGGAGCGGATAAAATCGGCATGAATACGGCTGCCGTTAAGAACCCAAAGGCTATTGCCGAAGCCGCTGAGAAGTTTGGCAGCCAGTGCATCGTGGTCGCCATCGATGCCAAGCAGGTGGAACCCGGACGTTGGGAAGTGTACATCAACGGTGGACGGACTCCTACCGGGTTGGATTGCCTGGAGTGGGCTCGGCAGGTCGAGTCACTGGGTGCCGGGGAGATACTGCTCACCAGCATGGACCGGGACGGCACCAAAGACGGCTACGACATCCCCCTGACCCGGGCAGTGAGCGATGCCGTTAGAATCCCGGTGATCGCTTCAGGCGGAGTCGGCACCATGGAGCACATCGCCGAGGGTCTGACCGAGGGCGGTGCCAGCGCCGCGCTGGCCGCCTCCATCTTCCACTTTGGCGAGTACTCAATACGTCAGGTTAAGGAGTTCCTAAACGAGAGGGGCATTCCGGTAAGACTGTAGAAATCTCGGGTGTGGGTGACTTTTACCCTTTTCTTTGGTAGAGTCTTAGATAATTGATTGTATGGTATGGGACAGGGGGTAGAGTTGTGGCTTTTAATGTAGTAGATCAAATCAAGTTTGGGCCTGATGGCTTAGTGCCGGCTATTGTTCAGGACGTACGTACGGGCACAGTGATCATGCTCGCCTATATGAACACAACGGCTGTGGAAAAAACGCTTTCCAGCGGGGAAACCTGGTTTTGGAGCCGGAGCCGCCAGAAGCTTTGGCATAAGGGCGAGACCTCCGGACACGTGCAGAAGGTCGATGAAATGTTTTACGATTGTGACGCGGACGCCCTGCTGATCCGGGTGGAGCAGACCAACGCCGGTTGCCACGAGGGATACTATAGCTGCTTCCACTACAAGATTAATCCCAAGGGTGGGGTCGCGATCGTGGGCGAGCTGGCTTTTGACCCGAACCAGGTCTACGGGAAGATGGCGCCGAAAGAGGAAGCAGCTACAACCGACATCAAGCCGGAGCGGCAATGCGATGTTTCATCAGCCTCCTGCGGAGTGCTGGAGGAACTGTTCTCGGTGATCCAGATGCGTAAGCAAATGCGTCCTCCCGGCGCCTACACCAGCTACCTGTTTGACAAGGGCATCGACAAGATTCTGAAGAAGGTCGGCGAGGAGACCGCCGAGGTAATCATCAGTGCCAAGAACAACAACCGCAGCGAGATTGTGTTTGAGGTTTCCGACCTGTTTTATCACGTCTTGGTGATGATGTGCGAGAAAAACGTCAACCTGCAGGACGTTTTGAACGAGTTGCAGAATCGGCGTAAATAGGGCACCGAAAAAGCCGCGGATCGACCCGCGGCTTTTCAGTATACGGAGGAAGCGATGTATTTTTCCGATCAGCTGAACCCCGCACAGTCAGCCGCCGTGCACTACGGGGACGGACCGCTTTTGGTACTAGCCGGCGCGGGTAGCGGCAAGACCAGGGTCTTGACCTACCGGGTGGCTCATCTGTTGGAACACCAAAAAGTGGATCCGCGTCAGCTCCTGGCGATAACCTTTACGAATAAAGCGGCCCGGGAGATGCGGGATCGGATCGGGCGGTTGGCACCGGCCGCCGCACCGACTCTCTGGGTGTCCACCTTTCATGCGGCCTGCTTGCGTATCCTGCGGCGGGAGATCGAACTTCTGGGTTACAACCGCAGTTTCGGGATCTACGACGAAGGGGATCAGCAAACCGTCGTGAAGGGGTGTTTGAAGGATCTCTTCCTGGATCCGAAGCGTTACCCGCCCAACACCTTCCTGGCGGCGATCTCCTGGCAGAAAAACCTCTTGGTTACGCCCGAAGCCTACGCCCGAACAGCCGACGGATATTTTGAGGAGAAGGTGGCGAGCGTCTACCGCGCCTATCAGGCCATGTTGGAGCGGAACAACGCCTTGGATTTTGATGATCTGCTGATGCTCACGGTCCGGCTGTTTCAGGAACAACCGGACATCTTGGCGTACTATCAGGAGCGGTTTCAGCACGTGCTGGTGGACGAATACCAGGACACCAACCATGCGCAGTACGTGTGGATTCACCACCTCGCGGGCAAATACCGGAACCTTACCGTAGTCGGTGACCCGGACCAGGGTATTTACGGCTGGCGCGGGGCCGACATTAATAATATTTTGAATTTCGAGTGTGATTACCCTGATGCCAAGGTGATCACGCTGGAACAGAACTACCGTTCCACCACCACCATCCTGGACGCAGCCAACAGTGTCATCCGGCACAACAGCGAGCGCAAGGAAAAGCGACTGGTTTCCACGAAGGGCCTTGGGGTGCCGATAGTTTTGTTCAGGGCGGCGGATGAGATCCTGGAAGCCCGGTTTGTGGCCGAGAGTATCCGCCGGATCCACCGCGATGAAGATATTCCTTACCGTGGGATGGCCGTCTTGTACCGGACTAACGCCCAGTCCCGCGTACTCGAAGAAATTCTCCTGCAAAAAGGCATCTCCTACACCATTGTCGGTGGAACCCGTTTCTATGAGCGCAAGGAAATCAAGGATGTAATGGCCTATCTAAGGGCGATCGTCAATCCGGCGGACACGGTGAGCCTCGCCAGGATTATCAACACTCCGCGCCGGGGGATCGGGAAGTCTTCCCTGCAGCGGTTCTTTGACTATATTCAGGAAACCGGGATCAGCCCGACGGATGCTTTGCTCCACGCTGCCGAGATCAATCTGATTTCTCCAAAGGCTCGGCGTGAGATGGTCAACCTGGGTGAGTTGTTCCAGCTCTGGCGTAGCCACGAAGGCAACGTGACCGAAATAGTGCGGGATGTGCTGGAGAGCACGGGCTATCGTCAGGAACTGATCGCGGAGAAGACGGTGGAAGCCCAGACCCGCATGGAGAACCTGGACGAGTTCCTCTCTGTGACCCGGGCCTTCGACGGCGGTACGGGAGGCACGCTGGACGAGTTCATGGGTGAGATTGCGCTGTTTACTGATCTGGACAGCCTCGAGGACCGTTCCGACCAGGTGACCCTGATGACCCTGCACAGCGCCAAGGGACTGGAGTTTCCGGTCGTGTTCGTAGCAGGTTTGGAAGACGGGGTGTTTCCCCACTCCCGTGCCTTTTCCGAACCGGCACAACTGGAAGAGGAGCGCCGTCTTTGTTACGTTGGGATAACACGTGCCGAGGACCGGTTGCACCTGACTTACGCGACCAGGCGGACGATTTACGGGAACACGGTGTATAACCAGCCTTCGCGATTTCTGGCGGAGATTCCCAGGGATCTATTTGAGGGGCAAGTCGCGGAGAAAGGGGTTCAGACACCGGAACCATCCACTCCGACGGCGGTGGGAAGCTTTAAGCCCGGCGACAAGGTATGGCATCGCAAGTGGGGACAGGGTACAGTGGTGATGCTGGAAGGGAAGGGCGACGATGCCCGGATTACGGTAGCCTTTCCCGAGCAGGGTGTCAAAACCCTGATGGTGATGTATGCGCCGCTGGAAAAGGCCGGCGAGAGGTGAGGTGAGAGGCGAGATGAGATGTGAGAGGCGAGATGAGATGTGAGAGGCGAGATGAGATGTGAGAGGTGAGAGGTTGGAAGTGAGATGAGTAGAGAAGAGTAGAGTAGAGAAGAGAGAAGAGAGAAGAGAGAAGAGAGAAGAGAGAAGAGAAGTGGGAACTTGAGATGTTGGAAGTACGAGAGGAGCCGGTAGTCGGATGAATGGTTTCCCTGGATTGTTTCCCGCTGAACGTCGCCGGGAAGAATAGTAGTAGGCCGATAGACTGATTCCACTGTCAGTACGTGTTTCGTCAAGGAAGGCGAGGGAAGCGTACCGCGCAGAACGTTTGGGATGACAAATGACCCGCTTACTGATTGTTATCGCGCTGACCAGCGTGATTCACCTGATCAATACCCTGATATACAGCGTCCGGCTCTCGGGCGTCAAAACTCAGCGCCTGGCTACGGCCATTTCACTCTTCAACGTCATTTTCCTGATTTCCAGCACTGCAAACATGATCCAGGCGCCGCTCTTGTCCGCCATTGTCGAGCGGTCGATCAACACTGCGCTCGGTGGGGTGGCTATGCCCGGCCGGCTCAACGACTTTGTGGATACACCAGCCTATCAGGTTCAACTGACCATGCTGGCCGAGGATATTCGCCTAGTGATCCTGGCGGCGACCCTCGGTACGGTGATCGGGGCCCTGATGATCCCAACCTTCGTCCGGGTATTCTCACGGCTGATACTGCTTTTTGACGAGATCGGATCAGTACCGAAACTGGTGCTGATGATCCTATTTTCCCCCCGGCGACTGCGCAGGGGAATGGAATACGTCCAGGTCCCAAAGGTATCGGACATCCGCCGCACGGCACACGAACGGATCGGCCTGCCGAAGGGATTTTTCATTTTCAATGTCGTGGTAACCGGGATTTACACCACCGGAGTGCTCTCGGCCCTGTACGCAGGGGCGCTCTTCCCAGACTTTCGCTCCACTGCGGTGTTACTCTCGGCGATCGTCAACGGGTTTGCCACAGTATTGCTGGCGACCATTGTGGATCCTACGGCAGCCCAGATTACGGATCAGACGATTAGAGGTGTCAGACCGGAGCGGGACGTGAAAATGATGGTCTTCTGGCTGGCCGTGAGCCGCCTGGCAGGGACGGTGCTGGCCCAGTTGCTGTTCATACCGGCAGCGCTCCTAATCCGATACGTGGCCCAGCTGATCGTGTAATGTTTTGCAGTTATCCACAAAAAAGGGTGGTTATCCACAAAAGTAGCCTGTCCCCTTTTCCCCCTTTTGGAGGTGGTTTGGATGGATATTACAGAGGCCCGGGTGCGGGCTGAGGAAGTGCGTGAGCAGATCGATTACCATAATCACCGCTACCACGTGCTCGATGACCCTGAAATCAGTGACGCCGAATTTGATGCGCTGATGCGCGAACTGGTGGCTCTGGAGCACAAATGGCCAGAGTTGCGTACGGCCGACTCTCCCACCCAGCGTGTGGGCGGTGCGCTACGGGAGGGTTTTGTGACCGTACGCCACCGCCTGCCCATGATCAGCCTCGCAAACGCCTTTGACGCGCAGGAATTAAGAGGTTTTGACCGCCGGGTCCAATCCGCCCTGGCCGGTGAGAAAGTGGCTTACGTGATGGAGCCGAAAATCGACGGGCTCGCCATTTCGCTCATCTATGAGGATGGTGTTCTGGTGCAGGGAGCGACCCGGGGTGACGGCGAGACGGGGGAGGACATCACCCCGAATCTGAGGACGGTGGGCAGCATCCCGCTCCGGCTACGTCGAGACATCCCGGGGATCTTCGAGGTGCGTGGCGAGGTGTACATGCCCAAGGATTCCTTTGCCCGATTGAACGAGAGGCGTGAAGAAGCCGGTCTGCCGCTATTTGCCAACCCGCGTAATGCAGCGGCCGGCGCAGTTCGGCAGCTGGACCCGGCGATTACGGCGCGGCGCAATCTGGCGATGTTCACCTATGCGCTGGGTTTCGCTGAAAATCTGAAAGTGAAGACGCACTATGAGGCGCTGGAACTGTTGTCTGAAGCCGGCTTCAAAACTAATGAACACACCAGGGTCTTCTGGGGCATTGAACCGGTTATTGAACACCTCGTCGCCTGGCAGGACAAGCGTTTTGACCTACCCTATATGATCGACGGGATCGTAATCAAGGTGAACTACCTGGAGCAGCAGGAGCGCCTGGGGGCGACTATGAAGAGCCCCCGCTGGGCGATTGCTTTCAAGTTTACGCCGGAGCAGGCCGAGACCACGGTGGAGGGGATTCTGGTCACGGTCGGCCGAACCGGTGTTTTGACCCCGACCGCGGTACTCGCTCCGGTGCTGGTGGCCGGCACCACGGTGAGCAGGGCAGGACTCCATAATGAAGATATTATTCGCGAAAAGGACGTCCGTATCGGCGACCGCGTGATTGTGCACAAGGCCGGGGACATCATCCCCGAAATCGTGCGGGTGCTGCCGGAGTTCCGCAATGATCCGACGGAGGTTTTTTCGATGCCCCGTACCTGCCCGTCTTGCGGTTCCGAAGTGCTAAGGCCGGAAGGCGAGGTGGCCCTGCGCTGCATGAATATGGCCTGTCCGGCCCGGCTGCGCGAAAGCCTGATTCATTTTGTGTCACGCGGTGCCATGGACATCGTCGGGGTCGGGCCTTCCCTGATCGATCAGCTTCTGGCCCGGGATCTGGTCCGGGACGCGGCTGACCTCTATCTGCTGTCTGAGGGCGACCTGCTCAGCCTGGAGCGCATCGGCCCAAAATCCGCTCAGAACACACTGGAGGCAATCCGCAAAAGCAAAGACAATCCGCTCTACCGTCTCATTTTCGGATTAGGAATCCGCCACGTGGGGGAGCGGGCGGCCAAGCTGCTGGCCGGTCACTTTGGTTCTCTTGACCGGATGGCGTGCGCCGGCACCGAGGAACTAAGCGCCATTCCGGAAATCGGACCGGCCATTGCCGGCAGCGTACACGATTTCTTTGCGCGTGATGAAAACCGCAAAGTGATCGAACGGCTCAAGAATGCCGGTGTACAATCCGAGGAACAGTCCGCGGAAACCGAAAAGCCTTTAAACGGTAAGACTTTTGTCCTGACCGGCGGGCTGGAATCCCTGACCCGCCCGGAAGCGACGGAACTAATTGAGCGTCTTGGTGGACGTGTGGTTTCCTCAGTAAGCAAGAATACGGACTATGTAGTTATAGGAAAGGATCCTGGTTCCAAATACCAGAAAGCCGTGAAGCTAGGAGTAACTATTTTCCAGGAAGCGGACTTCAAGGACCTCATTGAATCGGCGTTGCGCTAGCAACTATAAGAGTATTTACCTGACATAAAGGAAATATGCCCGGGGCACTCTGAGTTAATAAGGGGGGGAGATAGAGTGCTTCGGATAGAAATAGCGAGAATACAACGCCTAGGAGCCATTTTTTTTGCCATTTTGCTCGTTTTTGCCTGCTTAAGCCCGGTGTCACGCAGCATCTACGGACTCCAACCGCGCCAGCACGTACTCGTCGGCGAATCCCTGGATCTATCCCTGAATCTTCCACCAAGTATCTCAAAATCGTTGATCATTCAGGCTGATCAGCCCAATGTCTTAAAGGTGGTACGTCCCGGCACGGCACCCGTTGTGCAGTCCACCGGGGAGTTCAATGTCAGTATTAAATTGTTTGGTGTTATCCCGCTTCGTCACGTTACGGTCACTGCTGTTCCGGAGATTAAGGTCGTACCCGGAGGCCAGTCCATCGGAGTCATGTTGAACAGCTCCGGGGTGATGGTCGTCGGTGAAGCCCCGGTGTTCGATCAATCGGGAAGAGAGTCAAGCCCAGCGCGCAGGGCCGGCCTGGCTCCCGGTGACTTGATTACCAAGATCAATGGTCGATCCGTCTCCAGCGAGGCCCAGATGCGTGAGAGTATTGAAGAACTGGGACGGAACCAGAAGCCGGTGGTACTTACGGTAAAAAGAAACAACAAAACCTTTAAAACCGAGTTGAAGCCGATTTTCTGTCAGGAAACGGGTCGCCATCGCATCGGGATCATGATTCGGGACGGTGCTGCCGGTGTCGGTACTCTCACCTTTTATGAGCCCAAATCCGAGTGCTACGGCGCTTTGGGTCATATGATCACTGACAGTCAGACCATGCATCCGATTGAACTGAGCGACGGTAAGATTGTGCTCGCCGAGATCCAGGGGATTCGACCGGGCCGGCGCGGCCAACCAGGTGAAAAACTGGGCAGCTTCGCCAATGATCTGATGCTGTCCGGTAACATCAAGAGCAACGGAACCTACGGAATTTTCGGTGCCCTGGATGAACCGTTAAAGAATCCGCTTTTCGGACGACCGATTCCAGTTGGTTTGCTCCATCAGACCAAGGTCGGACCGGCAAAAATGTTGACGGTACTCGACGGACAGCGTGTGGAATCTTTTGACTTGGTAATCGAAAAGGTTCGCCCCGAATCTGTGCACGATGGCAAAGGTCTGGTTATCCGTATTGTTGACCAAAGGTTACTCGAAAAATCAGGTGGAATCATCCAAGGGATGAGTGGTAGTCCGATTATCCAAAATGGATATTTGATTGGTGCTGT
Source organism: Desulforudis sp. (assembly GCA_019084485.1). GTDB lineage: Bacteria > Bacillota > Desulfotomaculia > Desulfotomaculales > Desulforudaceae > SURF-60. Next base: position 10,319 of record JAHRFU010000079.1, read on the forward strand.
AACCCATGTTTTCGTAAATAATCCGGCTCGTGGTTATGGTGTTCCTGTGGAATGGATGCTCCGTGAGTGCGGTCTTTTGTCTGTACCTAACAAAACAGGTAACGTTGGACAATCGACAATAAACTTACTAAATCCGTGTCGAATTGTCGCGTAATGTGTAAAACGTTAGTAATTAATGTAATGATCAAATTTCTTTAAGGTCTCAGCAGGAAATCATTCCCTCCCGTCGAAGTTCTAGTTATGGGGAGTCTAATTAGAAGTGGAGGGCGGAAGTCGAAATGCTGAGAGAAGAAATAAGGCTATTAATCGCCGATGATAACCGGGAGTTTTGTGAAACGCTAAAAGAGTTCATCCAGACTCAAGATGACTTTGAGCTTGTTGGTGTAGCCTACAACGGCGTGGAGGCCATTGAACATATTGAACAACATAGGCCGGATGTGGTTGTTTTAGATGTGATCATGCCGCACCTAGACGGAATTGGTGTGCTTGAAAAAATGGCCACGGGGTACATCAATCACCGTCCCAAGATTATCTTGCTAACCGCTTTCGGTCAGCAAAATATGACGCAGCGAGCGGTGGATCTGGGTGCCGATTACTATATTCTGAAGCCCTTTGACTTTTCGGTATTAGCCACTCGGGTGCGGCAACTGGCCGGGGGTGTAACTGTGACCCCGTATGTTTCCGCCGTAAAGGAAAAAAACCTGGACGTACTGGTTACCAATATTATCCACGAGATGGGTGTTCCGGCGCATATCAAAGGCTATCACTACCTGCGCGAAGCGATTCTGATGGTCATTGAGGAGATTAATCTGCTTGGTGCCGTTACCAAAGAACTCTATCCAATGATTGCCACGAAATTCCAGACTACGCCAAGTCGTGTGGAACGGGCGATCCGCCATGCTATTGAGCTGGCCTGGGATCGGGGAAATGTAGAGATGATGAACAAATTCTTTGGTTACACGATCAACCTGGAGAGGGGCAAGCCCACTAATTCCGAGTTTATCGCCATGATTGCAGATAAACTGAGAATTGAAACAAAGGTCAGTTGATTTGGACTTGAACCGCGTTGTTTGTTGCCCTCAGTCCTAATTCATATTTGGTAGCACAAAAAGCCTGGCGTGGTTATAGCCAGGCTTTTCCCGTGAGATGGTGCTAAAACACAGTATATTATCCATTATTGCCGGGCGCATTTAAACATACTATACTGGTGAGGGTGTGCATTGAAGAACAGGAAGGTTTTGGTACCATGACCATCATCAAGGGTCGTGCCAGGGTGGACCGACGAACCAAAAACCTGGTGAAGAGGCTTGACCCTCAAGATATCGCCGTCATCGCGCACGACGGCATTGATAAGCTCGCGGCGGAAGCCCTCGTCACCACAAGGGTACGCATCGTTATTAACTGCCTGAAGTCGGTAAGCAAAGACTACCCCAACAGTGGACCAGGGATCCTGTTGGATAGTGGTGTTTTGATTATTGATAACGTCGGGCTGGACGTGCTGGAGCTGATCCAAGAAGGGGATGAAATCGACATCGTCGGTTCCCGCGTCTATAAAGATGGGGAGATTGTCGCGCAGGGCGCGATCCTGGATCACGAGATCATCAGCGAACAGGAGGAACTGGCCCGGGCTCGGATGGATGAGGTACTGGCCGGATTTGTCGACAATACCCTGACCTATGCCCGGCAGGAGATTAGCCTGATTTCCGGTAGCCTACAATATCCGGAGATTAGTACGGTTTTCAACAACCGCCATACGTTAATCGTGGTACGCGGCAATAACTACCGTGAAGACCTCCGTACGATCCAGTCTTACATCCGCGAGGTCAAGCCGGTTCTAATCGGAGTCGACGGAGGAGCCGATGTGCTGCGGGAATTCGGTCTAAGACCGGATATCATCATCGGGGATATGGACAGTGTAAGTGATGAAGCCCTGAAGGAAGCCAGAGAAATCATCGTGCACGCGTACAAGGATGGGCGTGCGCCTGGTCTGGATCGGATCAGGGAACTGGGGTTGGACGCGAAGACCTTTCCGGCGCCGGGGACTTCAGAGGATATTGCGATGCTTCTGGCATACGAGAATGGTGCGGATCTGATTGTAGCCGTGGGTACCCACTCCAATATGCTGGATTTCCTGGAGAAAGGCCGTAAGGGAATGGCCAGTACTTTTTTGGTTCGGTTAAAAGTCGGCTCGCTTCTGGTCGATGCGAAGGGTGTATCACAGTTATACAATGCACCGGTTCAGTCCAGGCATATCGCCAAAATATTCCTGGCGGCACTTTTGCCGGTCGCGGCCGTGGTCGGCCTGACCCCGGCCACCAGGGAAATTGTCTACCTAATGTACATCCAACTACGCGTATTACTAGGTATTTAAGGAAATTCTAGATTTGAGGGAATTTTAGATGATTATTGACTTTCGTTATCATATCGCGTCTCTTGTAGCTGTCTTCCTGGCCCTTGGCATTGGAATGCTGATCGGGAGCACAATGCTGGACGAGAGTGTTTTTACCGACCGGCAGGATCAAATCGCGGAAAAGCTGGAGCAACACCTCACCGAGTTGCGTCAGGAGAATGAGGAAGTCCGCGTCCAACTCAGCGTTCTAGAGAGCGAAAATTTGCTTCAACGGCAGGTTAACCGTGATTTCTTACCCTACCTGGTGGCTGGCCGGTTGGAGGGCGTGAAGGTGGCCCTCATCGAGACCAGCACCTATCCGCACGAACAGGACTTGAGGCCTCTGCTCGAGTTGGCTGGCGTGGAGATCCAATCGGTAACCACGGTAAACAACAGTTTTCAGATCACCGGACGTAAGGGCGAAGTCCTGGCCCACGCGCAATGGGTGGACATGCCCGACCACCAGTTGGTAAAAAAGCTGGCGGTGACCACGGCGGAGACGATCCTGGCGGGGCCAACGGAGTTTACGGACTACATGATCCACGAGGACTTCGTGACCGTCACCGGTGAGTATGGGTTACCCGTTGATGCGGTGATCTTCCTCGGGGGCAGTCATGACCGTGAGTTCCTTTCGGTGGCTGATGTGGATTTGCCGATGCTGGAGTATTTTGCAGCCAGGGGGATTACCACCTTTGGGGTCGAAGAAAGCATCTCGGCCGGATCCTATATGAAGGAGTACCAGCGTAAATGCCGGGCCACGGTGGACAACATCGAGACGGCCGCCGGGCAGTTCGCCTTAATCATGGCGATGGCCGGTCGTGAAGGCCATTTCGGGGTAAAGGAGACCGCCCAACGCCTGCTCCCCGTCTTCGAACATTAATATTGAAAACACTAACACCTGGAAGGTGCAGGGCGCGCTGAGGGATTACCGGAACAAACGATTAGGGAGTATAGATCAAAAATGCGCAGTGGAGCCGCGGATCAGCGTCGGCCGCCTGTCTGAGGGAGCGTAGCGAGCGAGTTCGGCGACGCCCGCGGCGGAATGAGCAGATTCCTCTGTCACGTACGTGTTTGTGGAGGCAATCCCTCAGGAAAGCGCACAGCACCTCACAACAATTTTCATCATTGGTGGTTACGGTCGTTGGACCAGAGTGGGCGACTGTCGCGTTTTCACCTTAGCCTTACTAGGGAGAAGATAGTGTGAACCAGAGAGTGAGTATCGTGATTCCGGCCTATAACGAGGCCGACACCATTGCAGCCACCGTCGAGGCGGTCCTTTCTATTCCCGAGGTGGACGAGGTGTTGGTTGTGGACGATTGTTCCGGTGACGGTACGGCGGAGGCGGCTGGTGCCGCGGGGGCGCGTGTGGTGTCGCTGCCGCGTAACAGTGGCAAGGGGGCCGCGCTCAACTACGGCATTCGCCAGGCTCGGGGCGAGGTGGTGGCGCTCCTCGATGCCGACCTCGGGGCGAGCGCCAGCGAGGCGCGTAGCCTGTTGTTGCCCATTCTGGCCGGAGAAGCCGATGTCTCCATTGCCTGTTTCCCCCAGGCCCGGCGCAAGGGCGGTTTCGGCCTGGTGAAGGGTCTGGCCCGTAACGGAATCCGGTATTTCACCGGGCTTGAGATGCAAAGCCCCATCTCTGGGCAGCGGGCATTACGCCGGGAGGTTCTGGAGAAGCTCATCCCGCTGGCAAGTGGATACGGGGTGGAAGTCGGGATGACGGTGGATGCCGCCCGGTACGGCTACCGGTTGCAGGAGATCCCCGTGCAGATGACTCACAAGGAAACCGGACGCAATATTCAGGGGTTTCGGCACAGGGGGAAACAGTTTCGTGATATTGCCTTCACCCTTCTGAAGTGCTATGTTAAGTACCATGGAAAAAACCGAAGTCGAATGGTAAGGTGACCACGGTGGAAAATGCCCTGTTTCTGTTATTGGGTTTGGTAACTGCGTTTGTGATTCTCCCTTTGCTGATGGAAATCATCACCCGTTCCGGCTTTGTCCGCCCCAACTACCGCGGTATTCAGATCCCGGTGGCGGTAGGTCTGCTGTTCTTTCTGGTGCCTCTTTTGATCCTGAGCGTCACATATCTGATCGCGGATCTGGCACAGTTCCGGACGCAGATAGTGGTGTTCCTCTTTGTAATCGGCAGTATGGCCATCCTTGGCCTGATCGATGATGCCTTCGGCTCCCGCCGGGCGAGCGGCCTAAAGGGACACTTTCGGCGGCTGTTGCGCGGCGAACTGACCACTGGCGCACTCAAAGCCATCGGCGGTCTGACGGTGGCCTTTCTGGCCAGTCTGACTACCGCGCCTTTGAACCACATCGTGGTCAATACCCTGATCATCGCTCTGGCGGCAAACGCTTTGAACCTGATGGATCTGCGTCCGGGGCGGGCCGCGAAGGGGTACCTGCTGGCTGCGGCTCTGCTCTTTGCGGTGGCCTGGACGAACCCCCTGCTGTTCTTACCGGCGGTAATGACCGGGGCAGTCTTAGCCTATTTCCCCTTTGACCTCAGAGCAAGGGCCATGATGGGGGACAGCGGCTCAAATATCCTGGGTGCTTCGCTGGGTCTCGCCGCCGTATGGGTGCTGGCTCTCCCGGTAAAAATCGGAATCCTGGTCTTTCTGATCGGGTTTCATCTCCTCACCGAACGCTACTCGCTCACCGAAATCATCTCCCGGAACCGCGTCCTGCATTTTCTGGATCGTCTCGGCCGAAAAAGAGAGGAATTCAGCGAAAAGTAGCGAAGAGATTAAGGTTAATGGCTAATTTCCCACCTGTACGCAGGATTAGTATCTTTGTCGGAAACCTCGGCAGCGGGAAGACCGAGCTGGCGATTAACTACACCCTGGGTCTGGCCGGTAAGGGACACCGGGTGGCACTTGTCGACCTAGACGTATCAACCCTTACTACCGCACCCGCTACGTGAAGCAGCGACTGGAATCCCTGGCCCCGTTGGAAGTGGTATGCCCGGTCGGCGAACTCTTGCAGGCTGATGTTCCGGCACTCTCGCCGGCGATCTACGGGGTGTTTGAGGACTCAAACCGCTGGGGTGTGTTCGATGTGGGCGGCGACGACGTGGGGGCCACTGTGCTCGGCCGGTTCCGACCGCATCTTCCGGTCGGTTACAGTGCCGTCTTTTTTGTCGTAAACGCTTTTCGCCCGCGCACAGACACGGTGGAAAAGGTTATCAAGATGGTCCGGGATATCGAGCAAGGGCGGCCCGGGTGCCGATTAACTATCTGGTGAATAATGCGAACTTGGGCTCGGAGACGGAGCCGGTGATGGTGGCCGAGGGGCACCGGCTGGTCTTGGCGGCAGCGCAGGAAATCGGCTGCCCAATCGCTTTTGCGGCCGCCCGCAAGGACTTGGCGGCCGGTGTGCGGGAAGTATTGCCGGAGGTGCCGGTAATGCCGCTCGAGCGGTTTATGCTCCCGCCCTGGGAAAAAAACGTGGATTAGACGGGGGACAGGAGGCAAACGACTTGGCGTTAGTAGCATTTGATCAAGAACACTGCAAGGGATGCTCCCTTTGTATTGAGTTCTGTCCCAAGAAGATAGAAGACGACGACCACCCCCTATGGGCGGGAACAGCGCGCGAATGGATTCCCGCTACGCATTGCGGAGATGCTTAGTACCGTAGAGGGAGCACAGTATACGTGGCCCGGGTCTCGACGCATAGCCCGGTGCATGTGGGAAGGGCTAAAAAGGCGATCCGGAAGGCCTTTGAGATACAGCTCAAGGGATTGGGGTTCAGTCTGGTTGAGATACTGTCAACCTGCCCCACAAACTGGGGGATGACCCCGGTGGAAGCGCTGGGGTGGCTGGAGCAGAACTTGCTCCCGTACTTTCCGCTCGGCGAATTCTGCACACCTGATACCGGGGAGGCGGGAAGATGATCGAGCAGGTTCTAATCGCCGGTTTTGGTGGCCAGGGGATTCTCTCTACCGGGCAGTTGCTGGCCTACGCTGGGATGATGGAAGGCAAACATGTCGCCTGGATTCCTGCCTATGGTCCGGAAATGCGCGGTGGGACAGCCAACTGTGGGGTGACGGTTTCAGATACAGAGATCAGTTCACCGCTCGTCACCGAACCCAATGCCCTGATGGTAATGAACCAGCCTTCACTGGCAAAGTTTGAGAATGCCGTGCTGGCAGGAGGCATCATTATCACGAACAGTTCCCTGGTCGAACTGCCGCCAAAGCGCAGTGACCTCGGTTATTTGCCGGTACCGGCCAACGCCATCGCGGAGGAACTGGGTAACGTGCGCATCGCGGCGAATGTGGCGCTGGGTGCTTTCCTCGGATACAGCGGAGCGGTGAGTATCGAGGCGGCGGTGGCCGCCCTGGAGAAGGTCTTGCCCGTCCGCCGGCACAAATTGATTCCGGTGAACAAGGTTGCCCTAGAACGTAGAGTGGCCCTAGGGCTCACTTTCCGCGAAAGGGCAGCGGCAGGTTAGTTAGGGGGACACTTAATGATTAACAGGCGACGCCTGGTGGATACCTTCATGACGTTGGCCAAGACCGACAGCGTCTCCCGCCGGGAGCGGGGTGTGGTGGATCACTTGGCCGGGCTGTTGGCTGATATAGGTCTGGAGTATTTTGAGGACGAAGCGGGCCAGGCGATTAACGGCACCGCCGGTAATCTCATTGCTAAAGTACCCGGCACCACAGCGGGTCCGCCACTGCTCTTCTGTACGCATCTGGATACCGTCGAGCCGGGAAACGGAGTTAAACCGCGGGTTGACGGCCACGTGATTCGTAGCGCGGGCGAAACCATCCTTGGTGCTGACGACAAAGCCGGCATTGCTGCCGTACTGGAAGCGGTCAGGGTGCTGAAGGAACAGGAATTACCGCATCCACCCCTGGAACTGGTTTTCACGGTGGCGGAAGAGATCGGTCTGCTGGGAATCAGGGAACTGGATTTTAGCCTGGTGAAGGCCCGGATGGGTTTCGTGTTGGACAGTGACGGCACGCCCGGCAAGGTGATTACACGCGCTCCGTCACAGGATCGGATTGTGGCCACCGTCATCGGGCGGGCGGCTCACGCCGGGATCAACCCGGAGGATGGGGTCAATGCGATCCAGGCGGCGGCGAAGGCGATTGCCAACCTGCCCTTGGGGCGAATCGACGAGGAGACGACCGCCAACATTGGCGTGATCCGGGGTGGCCAGGCCACCAACATCGTCCCGGAACGGGTATATCTGGAGGGCGAAACCAGGAGTCTGGATAACAATAAACGGCGCTCCCTCACCGAGCACATCTGCCAGAAGATGACCGAGCAGGTGGAACTGGCGGGGGCCCGTATCAAGATTGAAGTAGAGCAAATCTATTCTTCCTTTGTACTGGAGCCCGATGCTATACCAGTACAACTCGCCCTGCAAGCCGCAGCCAACGTTGGTTTGATAGCCTTAACTGATCAAACGGGCGGGGGTAGCGATGCCAACGTCCTGAACGAACACGGCATCCCGACCGTCAACATTTCCACCGGGATGCGTAAGGTGCATAGTACAGAAGAATACATCCTGATCGAAGATCTGGTCAATACCACCCGACACGTCCTTGAAATCATCCGCCTGACGACTCTGAACGAGGGGTGAACGACGTGCAGTTTACCAAAATGCACGGGCTCGGCAACGACTTCATCATTGTAAACGCCCTGAACGGCTTTTCAAACCACAACCCCGCAGCCCTAGCTAAAAATCTCTGCAATCGCCGGACGGGAATCGGTGCCGACGGTCTAGTTCTGGTGCGTCCCTCGACTGAGGCGGATGTCCGGATGCAGGTCTTCAATTCCGACGGCAGTGAACCGGAGATGTGCGGAAACGCCATCCGCTGTGTGGCCAAGTACCTCTTTGAACGGAACTTGGTGAACAAGACGGCGATTACCGTGGAGACCTTGGCTGGACTGATTGTGCCCGAGGTTTTGCTCGGTGCCGACGGCATTGTGACCGGGGTGCGGGTCGATATGGGCGAACCCCGCCTGGAGCGTGCGGAGATTCCGATGGTCGGATCTGACGGCAGAGTGGTTCTGGAACCACTGGAGTTGGAAGACACTGAGTTCCCGGTCACCATGGTCTCGATGGGAAACCCGCACTGTGTTATCTTCGTGCCGGACTTGGAACAGGTTGATTTTGAACGTCTCGGGCCAGCGATTGAGAAGCTCGCGGTTTTCCCGGCACGGACGAATGTGGAGTTCGTAAAGGTCTCGGAGCCGGGACGGGTCGAGGTGAAGGTCTGGGAACGGGGTGCGGGGCCGACTATGGCTTGCGGTACCGGTGCCTGTGCGGTGGCTGTGGCCGGTGTGCTGGCGCGGTTCACCGACCGCCGAGTCGCGGTTTCCCTGCCTGGCGGCGTACTCGATATCGAATGGGCTGAGAACAACCACGTGTATATGACCGGACCCGCCGAGGAAGTGTTCGAAGGGACAGTAGTCAGAATTCTGACTACTGAATTCTGACGTAAGGAGTGATCTAATGAAGTTTATGGAAGCGGAACGGGTGCGCAATCTGCCTCCCTACCTGTTCGCTCGTATTGAACAGCTGATCGAACAGAAGCGGGCCGAGGGAGTGGATGTGATCAGTCTGGGTATCGGTGATCCGGACTTGCCCACACCAAAGTTTATCATCGACGCCGCTGCGAAAGAGCTTTACAACCCGGCGAACCACCAGTATCCTTCATCGGCCGGAATGCTGAGCTATCGCGAGGCGGTGGCATCCTGGTACAGCCGCCGGTTCGGCGTTGAGTTAGACCCCAAACGGGAGATTGTTTCCCTGATCGGTTCGAAGGAAGGCATTGCCCACATCCCTTGGTGCTATTGTAACCCCGGTGACGTAGTGCTGGTACCTGATCCCGGATACCCAGTTTACGGTCAGGGTACCATCCTGGCTGGGGGCCTCCCGTTTTCACTGTCCGTCACACCGGAGCGCGGCTACAAGCCGGATTTCAGTACCGTCCCCGATGACGTGGCGACGAAAGCGAAGATCCTGTTCATCAACTACCCGAACAATCCAACCGGGGCCACGGCAGACTTGGACTTCTTTGAAGAGGTCGTCGCTTTCGCCCGGAAGTACCAGCTCCTGGTTTGTCACGACGCGGCCTATTCTGAAATTGCCTATGAAGGCTACAGACCGCCGAGCTTCCTGGAGACGCCGGGGGCCAAGGATGTGGGCATTGAATTCCACTCCGTCTCCAAGGCCTACAATATGACCGGGTGGCGTGTCGGCTGGGCGGTCGGCAACCCCGACGCCGTACAGGCGCTGGGACGGCTGAAGACGAATATCGACTCGGGAGTTTTTCAGGCGGTGCAGTATGCGGCGATCCATGCCCTTACCAACCCGCAGGGTGATTCCGCCGAACTATGCGCCATCTACCAGGCCAGACGCGACTTGGTCGTGGACACCTTGAACGAAATCGGCTGGAGTCTGGAGAAATCGAAGGCCACCTTCTACATCTGGGCACCGGTGCCGGCTGGTCATACTTCAGCCACTTTCGCCGAGTTGGTGCTGGATAACGCCGGTGTGGTGATCACACCGGGAACCGGGTACGGTGCCGGGGGCGAGGGTTACTTCCGAATTTCCCTAACCGTCTCGAATGAACGCCTCCGGGAGGCAATGGAACGCCTGCGGCGCGCTTTGAAGTAGGTAGATTAATCTTCATCATTGGTGGTGCCGATCGTTAGAGGAATGAGCAAAGTCTTTCTAAATATTAGGAGGTGGTAATCTTGGAACTGGTGAGACGAGCCCAGGGGATCAGCCCCTCTCCGACACTGACCATAGACAGCCGGGCGAAAGCAATGAAGGCCGCTGGGGCCAACGTGATCAATTTTGGAGTAGGCGAACCTGACTTTGACACACCCGAGCACATCAAAGCGGCAGCGGTTGCGGCCATCCAAAGCGGAATGACCAAATACACAGCCGTAGGTGGCATAATAGAACTAAGAAGGGTTATTGCCGACAAACTGCGGGCCGAAAACGGTTTGGACTACAAGCCGGAAGAGATCATCGTATCCGCCGGAGCGAAGCACTCCCTTTACAACGCCTTTCAGGTGCTGTGTCAGGAGGGTGACGAGGTAATCCTGCCAGAACCCTACTGGGTCAGCTATCTAGAGCAGATCAAGTTGACCGGTGCCCGTCCGGTACTGGTGAAAACAACCTTGGAAAGCGGCTTTAAGCTGACGCCGGAACAATTGCGCAGTGCCATCACACCGCGGAGCAAGGTACTGGTTCTGAACAGCCCGTCCAATCCCACCGGGGCTGTGTACAGCCGCCGGGAACTGGAAGGATTAGCCGAGGTTGTTTTGGGCAGCAACATCGGAGTGATTTCGGACGAGATCTACGAAAAGCTGCTCTATGACGGCGAAGAACACATCAGCATCGCCTCGCTCGACACTAGGCTTAAAGAGCGTACTGTAGTCATCAACGGCGTGTCGAAGGCCTATGCCATGACCGGCTGGCGCATTGGATACGCGGCCGCTCCTTTAGCTGTCACTAAGGCGATGACCGATCTGCAAAGCCACAGTACCTCTAATCCCACGTCTATTGCTCAGGCAGCGACGGTTGCTGCGCTGGCGGGGGACCAGAGTGCACTGCAGGAAATGCTCCGCCAGTTTACGGAGCGGAGAGAGTACATCCTGGGTAGACTGGCCGGAATCGACGGCGTACGCTGCACGCGCCCCGGTGGGGCCTTCTACGCGTACCCGCACATGGGTGCCTTCTGGGGCCGGAAGTACGGTGACAACGAGGTTAATAGCGGAACCGATCTGGCTAAACTGTTACTTGAAGAGCAGCAGGTGGCCCTGGTTCCCGGGATCACCTTCGGTGACGACGACTACATCAGGCTTTCCTATGCCGCCGGTCTGGACACCATCCGGGAAGGATTAGACCGGATTGAAGCATGGCTAAAGGCGCTACGGTAGTTTGCCTGAACTATCGCCCGGAATATAGAGGGATTTCAATATTTTGCTAGAAACATGGTGTGTGTGAATTGGAGGTTTTTGATTGCTGAAGAGTATGACCGGCTACGGCTGGGGAGAAGCACTGGCCGGGAACAAGAAGTTCACTATTGAACTACGGGCGGTAAACCACCGCTACAGTGAGGTGGTGATGCGGTTGCCTCGGTTTATGATGGTGCTGGAGGACAGAATGCGGCGACGCATCCAGTCTTACGTTTCCCGGGGCCGGGTCGACGCCTATCTGACGATTGAAGATGGTACGGATCGCAGACGAACGGTAAAAGTTGACAAAACTCTGGCCCTGGCTTATTATAGGGCAATAAACGATATCCAGAAGGATTTGGGGCTCTCTGGTCAGATTAGCATCGAGCATATCATTTCTCAGCCGGAAGTGTTTAGCCCTGAGGAATCCAGGGAGGATCCCGAGGAATGGTGGCCGACGCTGGAAGTCGCCCTTAATGCAGCTTGTGACGACCTCGTTGGAATGCGTGAGACTGAGGGCGGGACACTTCAGGCAGACCTGGAAGCCCGGCTGGACCGGCTGGGGGCTTGGGCCGCAGGTATCCGCGAACGGGCTCCCGAGGTGGTGAATAACTATCAGGCGCGGTTGGCTCAACGGATTCAGGAGTTGGTTCGCGGCATTGATGTCGACCAGGCCCGTCTCGCTCAGGAGGTCGCCTACTTTGCCGAACGTTCTGATATCAGCGAGGAATTGGTACGGCTGGAAAGCCATTTCGGACAAGTACGTGGTTGTTTGAACGGTGCCGGAGAACCCGTGGGCCGTCGTTTGGACTTTCTGGCACAGGAGATGTTCCGCGAGATCAATACCATCGGTTCCAAGGCGCAAGACGAAGTGATTATGGCGCTGGTTGTGGATTTTAAGAGTGAACTGGAGAAGACCCGGGAGCAGATTCAGAACATTGAGTAAGGGAGGATCTTACTAATGGATATCAGACTAATCAATATCGGTTTTGGGAACATAGTGTCGGCTAACCGCATTGTGGCCATCGTCAGTCCCGAGTCGGCTCCGATTAAGCGGATCATCACCGAGACCCGTGACCGGGGGATGCTGATTGATGCCACCTACGGGCGCCGCACCAGGGCTGTGATCATTACCGACTCCGATCACGTGATTCTATCGGCTGTCCAGCCGGAGACCGTGGCGCACCGTTTGGTGAGCAAGTTGGAGCAGAACCAGCAGGCGGATGAATAGACACGGGAGGGGCGGTTTGTGCGGGGTATCCTATTTGTAGTATCCGGCCCGTCCGGTGCCGGTAAGGGTACCGTGTGTCGGGCCCTAACCGAACGGTTGCCAAGTATTCACCTCTCGGTGTCGGCTACCACCCGCCCGGCGCGATCGGGCGAAATCGACCAGGTGCACTACTATTTCATATCACGAACAGATTTTCAGGAACGGATCGCCCGTTTGGAAATGCTGGAATGGGCAGACGTTTATGGTGATTATTACGGTACTCCCCGCGAACCAGTGGATCGAATCCTGGACCAGGGTCGGGATGTGATTCTGGAAATCGATGTTCAGGGGGCCTTGCAGGTTCGGGGACGAATGCCGGAGGCTGTATTGCTGTTTCTGAGTCCACCCTCGTTTGCGGAACTGGAGAGGCGGCTCCGAAACAGAGGCACCGACACGGAAGAGAAAATTGAAAAGCGCCTGAACTGGGCGCACCGGGAACTTAACTCGTTTCCCTCGTATGATTACGTGGTAATCAACGACCGTGTGGAAGCTGCGGTGGAAAAAATATTGGCAGTAATGGTGGCAGAGCGATGTCGTACGAAACGATTTCAACTTATGGACTTGAACCCAAACAGCTAGAGGGTTCGGCCATGGCTTCGATGCAGGGGGATAAAATGATGATGAATCGTCCATCACTCGATGACCTGATGAAGAAGGCTGACAGCCGATATACTCTGGTTGTCGTAGCCGCAAAGAGAGCGCGTATCCTTATGGAGAAGGACACTGAAGGAATCACTCCGGAGGCAGCAGGAAAGCCCGTTACCCGGGCTTTGAAGGAAATAGCGGACGAAGAGATCCGTTTCCGTCCGACCAAAGAGGGTATTAAGTAACCCTCTCCCAGAAAAGGTGATGGTGACTGTGATTTTGGCGGGTAGACGGGTGATCCTGGGAGTCGCAGGGGGCATCGCCGCCTACAAGGCCGCTGAGATCGCCGGGACTCTGGTAAAGCAGGGGGTTGAGGTAAGGGTCATCATGACCCGGGCGGCTCAGGAGTTCATTACCCCTTTGACCCTGCAGACGATTACCAGCCACGAAGTGGCATCAGATATGTTCACTCCCCGATCCGGCGGGGTGGCCCACATCGAAGCAGCCCGCTGGGGTGAGGCTTTTTTGATCGCCCCGGCAACGGCCAATATCATCGGCAAGATGGCGGCCGGAATCGGCGATGACCTGCTAAGCACCATAGTTCTGGCCTTTGACAGGCCTGTTCTGGTGTGTCCGGCGATGAATGTGACCATGTACAAAAACCCGGTAGTTCAGCGTAATATCCAGGCGCTGAGCGCACTGGGTTATTATTTTATTGAGCCTGGTTCCGGTCGTCTGGCCTGCGGTGAGGAGGGACCGGGTCGCCTGGCCCCAACGGCGGAGATTGTGGCCCGGTTGGAGAGCATTCTTGGGGGGTCAGGGGATCTCGGTGGACTAAAGATGCTGATTACGGCCGGACCGACCAGGGAGCCTTTGGATTCGGTTCGCTACATCTCGAACCGCAGTTCAGGGAAAATGGGCTATGCCGTGGCCAAAGCAGCAGCGGAGCGTGGAGCGGATGTGGTTTTGGTCAGCGGTCCGGTGGCGCTCAGCCCGCCAGACGGGGTAAATGTGGTGTTTGTGGAGACCGCGCAAGAAATGCACCTGGCCGTGAACCGGCATTTCGAGTGGTGTGACGTGGTCGTTAAGGCTGCTGCCGTTGCGGATTACCGGGTTCAGGCCCAACCCGGCAAAATCAAGAAAGGGGCGACGCCCCTGACGCTGACTCTGGAGCCGAATCCGGACATCCTCCGCGACTTGGGAGAACGCAAGGGGCGGAGGGTAATCATTGGCTTTGCAGCCGAAACGGAACAGTTGGAGACCCGTGCCGTTGAAAAGGCCCGTAACAAGGGGGCGGACCTGATCGTGGCCAATGATGTCACCAGGCCCGGAGCAGGGTTTGATGTTGACACCAACATCGCGGTGTTCGCCTACCCCGATGGGCGTACCGTGCCCCTTCCGCTGATGACGAAATCGGCACTGGCGCACCGCATCCTGGATCAGGTTTTGGACCTACGGGAGGATGGGGCGGACAATGGATGAACGCGCCTATGCGGAGGTCATCGTCGACCTTCCCGTAGCCAACACGGATAAAGTCTTTCACTACCACGTGCCCCCACATTTACGCCCTATCCTGCAGCAGGGGGTAAGGGTACAGGTTCCCTTCGGCAATAAGCGTCTCACCGGTTTCGTAGTCGGCTTTTCCCCGAGACCCGCCGTCTCACCGACCAAGGATATCCTGTCGGTGGTCGACAAGCAACCCGCTTTCACGCCTGAACTATACGCATTGGCCCGCTGGCTTTCACAACGTTGCCTTTGTACGCTGGCCAGAGCGTTGCGTACTATCGCCGCACCCAGCCATTCCGGATCGGCCCGTTTTGCGGATCAGGTGTTCCCGGTGGACTCCCCCGTGGATGACCAGCGTCTGCTGGAAAAGGCCCCGAAGCAGGCCGTAGCTTGGCGGGTGTCTCGTGAGTTCCCGGGACTGACGCGCAGTCAGCTGGCCGCTCAGGCCGGGGTTTCACTGCAGGTGGTCAACGCGCTGATCGGGAAAGGGGTGCTCACCCTGTCCCGCCATGCCGTAAACCGCAGACCATACGCGGCCATCGGTGACGGAATTATCCCAAACGAAGGGTTGCCGGTGCTGACCGAGGAGCAGATTACGGCCCTGGATGCGATCACCGGCGGCTTAGAGTCCGGTGAACGACAGGTCTATCTGCTGCACGGGGTAACCGGGAGTGGTAAGACCGAGGTCTATATCCGTTCCGTGGTCAGTACACTCAGCCGAGGGCGCCAGGCCCTGGTGCTGGTACCGGAAATCGCCTTGACCGGTCAGATGGTGGAGCGGTTCAGGGAACGTTTCGGTGACCGGATCGCTGTCCTCCACTCACGCCTAGGTAGCGGCGAGCGCTACGATGAGTGGCGGCGCATTTACAATGGTAAGGCCTCCGTAGTGCTGGGGGCACGCTCCGCCGTGTTCGCACCCCTGCCTGATGTCGGGCTGATTATTATCGACGAGGAACACGAGCCGTCCTACAAGCAGGAAGAGGATCCAAAGTACCACACCCGGGACGTGGCCTTTGCCCGCGCCACCATGCAAAAAGCCGTGGTTGTGCTGGGAACGGCTACACCTTCTCTTAAGACCTTCGCCCGGACGATCAGGGGCGGGGCCGAGTTACTAAAACTGGATCACCGTATAGACAATCGGCCTATGCCGAGGGTCTCACTGGTGGACCTGCGTGACGAGTACCGGGCCGGGAACCGGCGGGTGTTCAGCCGGTATCTGGCCGCAAAAGTCAATGAGAAGCTCGCCCAGAAGGAACAAGTGATCTTGTTCCTTAACCGGCGGGGCTACAGCTCCGTCGTCCTGTGCCGCGAATGCGGTCTGGTCATGCGCTGTCCACACTGTGCCATCAGCCTGACGCACCATCGTGATGGGCTCCTCCGTTGTCACTACTGCAACCACCAGTCCTGGCTGCCGGGGCAGTGTCCGACCTGCCGCAGTACCTACCTGAGCACCCTCGGAACGGGAACGCAGAAGGTGGAGGAAGAGGTCGAGCAGCTGTTTCCCCGGGCCAGGGTAGTGCGGATGGACAGTGATACCGTTAGCCGAAAAAATTCACACGAGCGGATTCTGCGCACCTTCAGCAGCGGGCAGGCCGATATCCTAATCGGCACCCAGATGGTGGCCAAGGGATTGGACATCCCCGGGGTCACTCTGGTCGGAGTGATCAATGCCGACACCAGCCTGCTCCTGCCGGACTTCCGGGCTGCCGAGCGTACCTTTCAGCTGATCACCCAGGTTGCCGGCCGCGCCGGGAGAGGGGATCTGACGGGGGAAGTGGTGGTCCAGACCTATTGTCCGGATCACTATTCCATTCTGACTGCCAAGGAGCACAACTATGAGCAGTTCTTTATCCGGGAGATGGGTATCCGGCGAAAGCTGCAGTACCCACCGTTTAGTTCCTTGGCCCGGGTGATCATCCGGGGTTCCGACGAAAACGAGGTGCGGGAGTCGGCCCAGATGTTCAAGCGGAACCTGATGCCGTCCTCCAATGACCATGTCCAAATCATGGGTCCGGCCCCGGCCCCGGTGTCCCGCATCAAAGACCAGTACCGGTGGCATCTGGTGCTGAAGGCACCTCAGGCTCGGATATTGCGCCTCCTGCTGCGCGACGCGTTGGAGCGTTTCCAGCGTCTTTCCCGGAAACGGGTTGTCGTAAGCATCGATATCGAACCGGAATATATAAACTAGTGAGGGGGGGACCTCTCACTTCGCACTTCCCAGCGGTCTGTGGTAAGCTATTGTTCGGAAATACTTCCTTACGTGAGTCAGAAGTGACTTATTAAGGTTGACTGTTGAGTACTGGGGGAGGGATAACTTTGGCGGTTTATCAAGTTGTGACTTATCCCGATCCGGTGCTACGGGAAAAGGCAAAGGAAATCACCAAAATCACACCGAGTATTAATCGCCTGATCGAAAATATGGCGGACACTATGTACGCCTCAGGTGGGATTGGTTTGGCTGCGCCCCAGATCGGGGTTTCGAAGAGAGCGGTGGTGGTGGACCTAGGGGACGGATTGATGGTCCTGATCAACCCCGAGATCACCAAGGCCGAAGGGCGCGAACGGGGCAAGGAAGGCTGCCTTAGCTTCCCCGACATGTGGGGGGAAGTGGATCGGGCTCTTTCGGTAAAGGTTCGTGCGTTTAACCTGAAGGGTGAGGAGATATTCATCTCCGCTGAGGGATTCCTGGCCCGTGCCCTGCAGCACGAAATCGACCACTTGGACGGGATCGTGTTCATTGACCGTGCTGTTAAGATTGAAAAGGACTAGGGCAGAATGAGTATCGTGTTCATGGGCACACCCGAATTTGCGGTGGCCTCCCTGCAGGCCGTACTGGACGCCGGTTTGGACGTTACCCGGGTGGTGACGCAGCCTGACCGGCCCCGCGGAAGAGGGAGAAAGCTGACTGCATCCCCGGTGAAGGATTATGCACTCCGTGCTGGGATCGAGGTGTGGCAGCCGGGGCGGATTCGCGAACCGGGGTTTGTGGATCTGCTTAGAGAACT
This sequence comes from Desulforudis sp., assembly GCA_019084485.1. Classification (GTDB taxonomy): domain Bacteria; phylum Bacillota; class Desulfotomaculia; order Desulfotomaculales; family Desulforudaceae; genus SURF-60. Next base: position 28,010 of record JAHRFU010000079.1, read on the forward strand.
GGCTCCGGAAGTGATTGTGGTGGTGGCCTTCGGCCAAATCCTGCCGCGGTCGATCCTGGAAATCCCCAGATTCGGCTGCATTAATGTGCACGCTTCACTTCTACCGTGGTTCCGCGGGGCGGCACCGATCCATCGGGCGCTCATTGAAGGCGAGGAGACCACCGGGATCACCACAATGTATATGGACGAGGGCATGGATACCGGGGATATGATCATTCGGGCTCCGGTGTCGATCGGTAATGATGACACCGTCGGTACCCTGCACGACCGCTTGGCGGCCGTGGGCGGGGTACTGCTGGTTCGGACTCTGGATCTGGTGTTTCAGGGCCAGGCTCCCCGTGAGCCGCAGGACCACGAACAGGCTACCTACGCTCCGATGCTGACCGGAGATGACGAGGTTATCCGCTGGAACCTTCCGGCCGAGCAGATTCGCAACCACGTTCGGGGAATGGATCCTTGGCCGGGTGCCTGCGCGCGGTTCAGTGGAGAAACGGTGAAAGTATGGCGTGTTGAGACCGTACCGTCGGTGGCTGACGAATCCGAACCCGGTATGGTGCTATCGATTGACCCCGATTACGGTATAATAGTACAGGCGGGAAAGAACTGCGTGGTAATCAAGGAACTACAGCCGGCCGGCGGAAGGCGCATGCCCGTGGATGCCTTTCTGAGAGGAAGGCGGCTCACCCCAGGCACCTTATTAAAGTAGTTTATGTGTAAAAAAGAGGGGAATGGACTGTTGTCGAAGATCCCGGCGAGAGAGATCGCCCTGCACATTCTTAAGGCCGTTGAAGCTGATGGCGCATACGCAAACCTGGCCCTGAACAGGACCCTCGAGCAACACCAGCCTGAAAAGCAGGACCGTGCCTTTGCCACCGAGTTGGCCTACGGTACGCTCAGAACGCTGAATACTTTGGACTGGATCATCTCCCGGTTCTTACAGAAACCGCTGGGCGCCCAGTCCGTTTGGGTGCGGAACATCCTGCGCACGGGTGTGTACCAGATCTTTTACATGGACAGGGTTCCGCCCGCCGCAGCATGCAATGAGGCAGTGGAACTGACCAAGAAATTCGGGACGCCCGGCGCCGTCGGGTTTGTGAACGGTGTGCTGCGTAATATTGTCCGAAAAAAGGACGAGCTGGTTTTTCCGAGTCCTGAGACTGATCTGGTCAGCCATATCAGCCTGCGCTATTCTCATCCAACGTGGATGGTGGAACGCTGGCTGCGGGAGTTCAGCGTGGAAGAAACTGTAGCGATCTGTAAAGCTAACAACAATACGCCGCCGAACAGTATCCGGACCAATACGCTTCGGATCAGCCCGGAAGAGCTCAAGGTGCTCCTTGAGCAGGAAGGCCTGAGTGCGCGCCCGAGCAGGCTGGCCCCCGAGGGACTGGAGATTAAGGGCTTTCTTTCCCTGCGCATGCTGCAGAGCTTCAGGGACGGTCTTTTTCAGATCCAGGATGAGAGTTCAATGCTGGTGGCGCACGCCGTGAACCCCGCACCCAGGACTAGGGTTATTGACGCTTGCAGCGCTCCCGGAGGGAAGACGACACACCTGGCTCAGGTAATGGATAATGAGGGATCGGTGCGGGCTTTTGACCTGCACCCGCACAAGCTGGATTTGGTCCGGGAAAACTGTTCCCGGCTGGGAATCACTTGTGTGGAAACGATGATATTGGACGCCCGCGAACTGCCCGGAGACATGGCCGGGTGGGCGGACTACGTGCTGGTGGATACTCCGTGTTCCGGATTGGGAGTGCTACGAAGGCGTCCTGATGCCCGCTGGCGGAAGGAACCGGGACAGATTGCGGGGCTGGTAAAACTCCAAGACGAGATTTTGCAGAGTGCCGCCGGGTGCGTACGCCCGGGAGGGATCCTGGTTTACAGCACCTGCACAATTACAAGGGAAGAGAACCAAGACCGGGTTGAATACTTCTTGTCCAGAAACCCCGATTTTGTGCTGGAGGACCTCAGCCCCTTTTTACCGGCGGTGCTCGAAGACACCGGTTTAAGCCGAGGTTACATCCAGTTAATGCCGCATGTGCACCAGATGGACGGTTTTTTTATCGCGCGGATGCGTAAGAGGCATATGTAACATTAGATAATCGGGATAGAAGGGAACGGATTTGAACAAAACCAATCTAAAAGACCTCTCGCTCGAAGGGCTCCAGAAGCTGGTCATCGATTACGGTCAGCCGTCTTATCGGGCCCGCCAGTTGGCGGAATGGCTTTTCCAAAAAGACGCTGCCACGTTTGAGGACATGCTTAACCTTCCGGCAACGCTGAGAGAGGCACTGGAGAAGAAGCATACGGTCGACCGATTGCGTCAGCTTAAAAGGCTGGTATCGAGCGAAGGTACGACTAGAAAATACCTTTTTGAGCTTTCGGACGGCAATACTGTGGAAAGTGTCCTGATGCAGCACGACTACGGTGCCTCGGTCTGCGTCTCCACGCAGGTGGGGTGCCGGATGGGATGTGCGTTATGTGCGTCTACGCTGGGGGGTTGGGTGCGTAACCTGACTCCCGGTGAGATTTATGAACAGGTTCTGGCGATACGCCGTAACCAAGGCCGTGGTGTCCAGCGGATTGTGATAATGGGTACGGGCGAACCGCTGGACAACCTGAATCACACCCTGGTTTTTGTCCGGAACATTACCGCGGATTACGGTTTGGGGATCAGCACCCGCCGCATCACCCTGTCCACTTGCGGATTGGTACCCAAGATTAAAGAACTGGCCGCTAGCGGCCTTGGGATTACGCTTGCGGTATCCCTGCACGCGCCGGACGATGACCTCAGGAACCGCATTGTGCCGGTGAACCGCCGCTACCCGCTCGCAGAACTGATTCCGGCCTGCGCGGAGTACATCAAGCAGACCGGCCGCCGGGTTACCTTTGAGTATGCCCTGATACGGGGTGTAAATGATGCTCCGGAACAGGCGAAGGCGCTGGCGGCGCTGGTGCGGGGACTGAATTGCCACGTAAACCTGATTCCGGTGAACACCGTCCAAGAACGCGGTGCAAAACCACCCGGCGCTTCTACCGTCAGGTGGTTTCAAGAGTTACTGGAAACTAGGGGGATCCCGGTCACGGTTCGCCGAGAAATGGGTGCCGATATTAACGCGGCCTGTGGTCAACTCCGGGCTGTGGATCTGAGAAACACTGCCGCTACGTCTTCACCCTCGCCAGGGATGTCTTCGAATAGGGTACCTTCGCCGAAGTCATCACCGCCGGAGCCAGTCCGGAAGGAGCCAGTCCGGAAGGAGCCAGCCCGAAAGGAGCCGGTCCGAAAGGAGCCGGTCCGAAAGGAGCCGGTCCGGAAGAAATCATCCCGGAAGGGGCCGTCCCGGAAGGGGCCGTCCTGAAGGAGCCATCATCCCCGGAAAGACCGGAAAGACCGGGTACCTCGGAGAAGAAGGCAGCAGGACGGCGTATCAGGGGGGAGTGAGAGATACCGGTGAAGTGGGATGCGACATCAAACGTTGGACTGGTCAGGCCCAACAACGAGGACGCTTTTTGTGTCAATGAGCAGTACCGGTTGTTTGCGGTAGCCGACGGGATGGGAGGGCACAAAGCGGGCGAAGTGGCCAGCAGGCTGGCCCTTGGTACGCTCGAAGCCGAGTATGTCAGGCTGCTGCAGGAGGGAGAATCCCCGGCAGGGGCTCTTTATCGTGCGGTGATTGCAGCCAACAACCAGGTATTTGACGAATCGCGTCGAAGTGAGAGCCATAAGGGAATGGGAACCACGCTGACTGCCTGTATCCTGCAGACCGGCAAAATGGTGTTTGTCCACGTCGGTGACAGCCGGATCTACTTGATCCGAGACGGCAACGCCGTACGGCTTACCGAGGATCATTCGGTGGTGCAGGAGTTGATCAAACAGGGGAAACTCACGGACGAAGAAGCGGAGAGCCACCCCTATCGCAATATGTTGAGCCGTGCCCTAGGGACTGAGGGAGGGGTGCAGGTGGATGTCCAGGACTATGTCCTGAATGATGGGGATCAAATCCTGCTTTGCACTGACGGATTAACTGGATTGGTTCAGGATGAAGAGATTGCGCAGGCGGTAAGCACTGCCGGGCAGCCGGCCGAATCGGTCGGTGAACTCCTGAACTGCGCCCTGAAACGTGGCGGTAAGGATAACATTACTCTAGTCTTGGTGGAGTTTGAGAAATCATGATCGGAAAAACTTTAGGGACCCGATATGAGATAGTTGAGCATCTGGGTGAAGGCGGTATGGCCGTTGTGTACAAGGGTCGAGATACCCTATTGCAGCGGCCGGTGACCGTAAAGGTGTTGCGCTCTGAGTTCAGTGCGGATCAGGAGTTTGTGTCCCGTTTCCACCGCGAGGCCCAGTCGGTGGCCAGCCTGTCCCACCGGAATATCGTGAACGTGTTCGATGTCGGCCGGGAGGGTGACGTACACTATCTGGTGATGGAATACATCGACGGTGAAAACCTGAAGACAAGGATCAAGCGTGAGGGGCTTTTCGCTCCAGCGCAGGCCGCAGCGATAGTCCGCCAGGTGGCTGAGGCCTTGGCGCATGCTCACCAACAGCAGATTATTCACCGGGACGTCAAACCGCATAACATCTTGATTACCACCGACGGTCAGGCCAAACTGGCCGACTTCGGGATCGCCCGGGAAGCCTCGGGTACGACCTTGGCTCAAACCCAGACGCTGGTCGGATCAGTGCACTACATTTCTCCCGAGCAGGCCCGGGGAGACACCGCCGATGCCCAGTCGGACATTTACGCCCTCGGTGTGGTTCTATATGAATTGTTAACCGGCCGGGTTCCGTTCAGCGGTTCGAATCCGGTGACCGTGGCCTTAAAGCATATTCAGGATGCTCCCCCGTCCATTCGGGAGTTAAATCCGGGGCTGAGCCGGGAGTTGGAGCGGATTGTCCAGAAGGCCATGGCTAAGAAGAAGGCCGACCGCTACCGGAGTGCCCGGGACTTGTCGATCGACCTGCGAATGACGTTGCCTGAGGGGAAGGCCGATGAGGAAATAACCCGGGAGTTCATGCCGGTTCAGGTGTCAAGATGGCGTTGGAATCGGGCCGTTTTGGCAGGTGTGGGTCTGGTCTTTCTGGCTTTGATGGTTGGATGCTATTTCGGGCTGCGGTCTTACATCTATGTGCCGGATGTGGTTGTTCCGGAGTTGCGGGGGCTGTCCATCGAGGAAGCTGAAGCGACCCTTGGCGAGCGAGGCTTGCGGACGTCGCTGACTCTAGACCATAGTGATGATGTTGAAAAAGGTTTCGTGATGGATCAGGACATTGAACCGAATACTAAGGTTAAGAAGAAACGGACCATTTTCCTTACGGTCAGTCAGGGACAAGAAATGATTCGTGTGCCTGACGCAACCGGCCAACCGGTGGCCGACGCGCAGGAGTTGCTCCAGCGGAACGGTTTTGCCACGGGTGAGCGGGAGGATGTAACCGATGAATCGGTGCCGGCGGGGACTGTTGTAAGGCAGGCACCGACGGCGAATTCCAATCATCCGCGCGGAACGCCGGTGAAGCTCTATGTAAGCAAAGGGCCGACCACTTTGGGTGAGATGCCGGATCTGACCGGCCTGACCCTGAACGAAGCCCGCCGGGAGATTGTAGCCGCTGGATTGGAACTGGATGAGGCCGTAGTCAGAGAGGACAGCTTTGTCCAACCCGAGGGTCGGGTGATCGGTCAAAACCCGGCACCTAGAGCTGGGGTGGCGGACGGGGTAAGGGTGAAGCTGACCATCAGTACGGGACCCGGACCGGGCCAGGCGGTCTCCCGTCAGATGCTCTATGTGAATATGCCCAACGATGGGCGAACCCACGTGTTGCACATCATTGTACGTGATGCCGTTGGGGAATCGGACGCCTATATCGGAGTACACCAGCCTGGTGAGCGGGTGGCCCAGGAAATCCGGTACAGAGGCCAGGCGTTAATAAAGGTGTTCATTGATGATCACCTGGTGGATCAGAAGACCGTTGGTTAAGGGCGGTTGTTGATGGGCGAAGGCTTAGTAGTGAAGGCCTACGGGGGCTACTGTTTCGTCGATGACGGACGCGAAGTCACCCGGTGCACGCTGCGGGGGCGCCTGAGGGCCGAGGGGATGGTTATCGCGGGGGATCGCGTCCGGTTCAGCATCACCCAGCAAGGTAGAGGGGTGGTTGAAGATGTCCTGCCCCGGACCAGTATGCTGTACCGACCCAATGTCGCTAACTTAGACCAGATCATCATCGTCGTTGCCTTCCACGATCCGGCCCCGGTGCTCAACCTGATCGACCGGATGCTGGTGTTGAGCGAAGCCTCCGAAGTCGCTCCCCGGATTTGCCTCAACAAGACCGACCTACCCCACGGAGAAAACACCGAATGGCTGGATGTGTATGGAGCAGCCGGGTACCAGGTGCTGTTAACCAGCGCCGTTGCGGGAAGTGGGATCAGGGAACTGGCCGATGTGCTGCAGGGCCTGATCTCGGTCTTTGCCGGTCAATCGGGGGTCGGGAAATCCAGTCTGATTAACCGGCTCATCCCTGGGTTGGAACTGCCCACGGGAACGGTCAGCCGCAAGCTTAAAAGAGGCCGGCACGTAACCCGGCACGTGGAACTGCTCACGTTCAACAAAGAGACCTGGGTGGCTGACGCACCGGGTTTTTCAAGCCTTAGACTCCCGGACATCTCCCGCGAGATGTTGTCTGATCTGTTTCCGGAAATGCGTGTATTACGGGGACAATGTCGTTTTCACAGCTGCCTTCACGACCAAGAACCCAACTGTGCGGTCAAGAGTGCGGTTGCCGATAACAGTATTGCGGAGTTTCGTTACCGAAATTACATTGGGTTCTTACACGAGGTTATTGCTGCTGAGAGGAGATATTGACAGATGATCAAAATTGCACCGTCCATCCTTTCCGCCGACTTCGCGAGGCTCGCCGAAGACGTCCGGCGGGTGGAGGTGGGGGGCGCGGACTACCTGCACATCGACGTTATGGACGGTCATTTTGTTCCGACCATCACAATTGGGCCGTTGGTTGTGGCGGCCTTGCGGCCGCATAGCGGTCTGTTTTTTGATGTCCATCTGATGATCGAACACCCGGACCGCTATGTAGACGATTTTGTTAAGGCTGGGGCCGACATGCTGACCGTAAGCCTAGAGGCCGTAAGACATCTCGACCGCACCTTGCGGTTAATCCGCGCGCGGGGGGTGCGTTGTGGGCTGGCCTTAAACCCAGCTACGCCTCTGACCGGTATCGAATATGTGCTGCCGCTGTTGGATCAGGTACTGTTGATGACTGTCAATCCGGGGTTCGGGGGTCAGAGGTTTATTGAGGAGGTCGTACCAAAGATCACAAGTCTGCGGGTTCTGCTTACACGTAAGCAGATGGACGTGGACATCCAGGTGGATGGGGGTATTTGTGCCGAAAACGTAAGCCGGGTGGTGTCTGCGGGGGCCAACGTGCTGGTGGCCGGCTCCGCCGTGTTTGGTGCTTCCGATCCAGGTCTGGCGGTACAGAAGCTGCGGCGAATCGCAAATGAAAGTGATTTCTTTAACGAAAAGTAATTGACTGGTTCCGCCGGAACAAGGTATAATTTTTCTGATTAAGAGTAAATATTTGATTATTTTATTTGAGGATGAGGAGGGCACCGGGTGAAAGCTCTCAGAATTCCTGAAGCGACCATCTCCAGACTGTCCCATTATTCGCGTTTCCTGGAGCGCCTGGAAAAACGCGGCATCATTACCGTGTCATCCGGAGAGATCGCCAAGGGTGTAGGTGTTAGTCCGGCCCAAGTGCGCAAGGATCTGGCCTACTTCGGCGAGTTCGGCACGCGTGGCGTTGGGTATAATGTCAAGGATCTCATCCACTATATAATGAAAATTCTAGGTCTCACCCAAAACTGGCCGGTGATCCTGGTTGGTGCCGGTAATCTGGGTACCGCTTTGTGCACATACCGCGGTTTCACGGATCGTGGTTTTAATATTGTGGGCGTCTTTGATAACGACCTGACCAAGATCGGCAAGCGGATTGTTGAACTCGAGGTCTATCCTCTGGAGAGAATGGCGGAGGTCGTCGCCGAGCATAACGTCAAGATCGGGATTATCGCGGTGCCCATTAGCGCCGTTCCAGATATCGCGAAGGTAATGGTGGACGCCGGGATCCACGCCATCCTGACTTTTGGGCCGGTGGTTCTGGACGTACCGGAAAGGGTCATCGTACGCAACGTGGATCTGACGGTTAAACTGGAAATCCTGACCTTCAACCTTAATTTCAGGGATCTGCATTCGATCCTTTAATCATCCAGCCCGGCATTTTTTTGGCGAACGCATTAGTGGCCGCTATTTTATAATACCGATTGTGAAAATGTATCATAGTGTGTCCAGATATTCTGTTGGTGCAATGTCGAATGCTTAAAGTAGAGATTTGTTGACATTGCGCGAATGGTCGTATATATTGGTGGCATTGGAGCCCCTATAGACAAGCTTCCCTTGTGCCATCTCTCACGAGGTTGTTTGGGACGGGGGGATTGGTCTGTTTTCATATAGTGCCTGAATAGGGCCTGGAAGGGGGTTAGATATGGCTTAACGTCTGCGGGCCCGGTCTTGGATGTGTTTGGCGCGGGTTATTTGCAGTTATAATCCTGAGCATTCATAGTTATTAACTAACTGAAATGGGATATGAAATTTTAACATTTCTATCCAAGAAGTATCCGTGATTTCTGGTGCGCCAGCACTTGAACGCAGTTTTTCCACAGATCGTGGCCCGCTCCTGATCGTTTGGTTGTTCCCACTTGACGCAGTGAAAAGGAGGGAGTAAATTGCGCAAGATTTCGCGGCGGGAATTCGTCAGGCTCTGCGGTATGTCTACGGCAGGATTGGGTCTGATGTCCGTGCTTGGTCCGCAAATCAGCCAGACCCTGGTCGAGGCGGCGGAGAGCAAGGTTCCTGTGATCTGGATCCAGGCTTCGAGCTGCACGGGCTGTTCAGTATCCTTGTTAAACAGCGTGGAACCGGGCATTGCCACGGTGCTGCTGGATGTGATTAGTATGCGTTACCATCCCAACGTAATGGCGGCGTCCGGTGAACTTGGCATGGAAACGATGTACAAAGCGGCCGACCGCTATGCTGGAGAATTCATCCTGGTCGTTGAGGGTGGAGTACCGACTGCCGAGAAGGGCCGGTACTGTATCATCGGTGATCTGAACCATAAGGAAATCACCGCTGTGGAGGCGGTCAAACACCTCGGCAGCCGCGCCAAACTAGTGGTAGCAGCCGGACAGTGCGCATCGTTCGGCGGCATTCCGGCTGCCCAGCCCAATCCCACCGGTGTACTGGGCGTGGATCAGATCCTGAATCCGCGTCCTTATCCGCGTAAACACACCGTGGTCAACATCTCCAACTGTCCGATACACCCCGATCACCTGATCGGATCCCTGGTTTACATTCTCACCTACAATGAGCTTCCCGAACTCGACCAGTACTACCGGCCCAAGCTGTTCTACGGGCCTACGATCCACGATACCTGCTTCCGCCGGCCCGCTTTCGATGAGGGTGTGTTTGCGAAGCAGATCGGCGATTATGGTTGCCTGGCGAACCTGGGATGCAAAGGTTTCATCGCCCGTTCCGACTGCCAGAAGCGCGGTTGGAACAACAATGTTAGCTGGTGTATTGCTGCCGGAGCGCCCTGTCAGGCCTGCTCTGAACCAATCTTCCCGGACGGCTGTTCGCCCCTGTACGGGCACATGCCGGTGACCGGAAACCGCAAATAGTTTTAAGGAGGTGAGCGTTAGATGAGTGGAGGAGCAAACAAAATCGTAATCGACCCCGTAACCAGGATTGAAGGCCACCTCAAGATCGAAGTCGAACTAGATCACGGCAAGGTCGTCGATGCCAAGACCAGCGGGATGCTGTATCGTGGTCTGGAAACGATCTGTACCGGTCGGGACCCCCGCGACGCGCAGCACATTATGCAGCGCATCTGCGGTGTCTGACCGATCTCTCACGGCATCAGTTCGGTGCTAAATTTGGACGACGCCTTTGGAATCACTCCGCCGCCCAACGGCCGGATTATCAGGAACCTGGTTCAGGGTGCGAACTATGTTCAGTCCCATATCCTGCACTTCTTCCACCTCGCAGCCCTTGATTTCGTAAAGGGTCCGGAAACGGCACCCTTCATTCCGCGTTACGATAACGGGGACACCTACCGTCTGCCGAAGGAAGTTAACGATGCGGTGGTCGGGCACTACATTACCGCTCTGGACATGCGCCGCAAGGCACACGAGATGGGTGTCGTGTTCGGTGGCAAGATGCCCCATACCACCGTTTACACGCCGGGTGGTGTTACCGATACCCCGACACCGGAGAAAATCGCACTCTTTAAGCAGTACCTCACGGAGTTGACGGACTTCATCACCAACGTGTACATTCCGGTCGCCCTGGCGGTGGTCGATGTGTACAGTGACAATTTCGAGGTCGGAGTCGGTTGCAAGAACTTCCTGGCCTACGGCGTATTCCCGCTGACCGACCGGAAGGATCCCAAGGGCGGCAACCAGTTCCTGCCGCGCGGCGCCTTCATCAACGGTAAGCTCCAGCCGATGGACGCCGACAAGATCAAGGAAGAGGTCCGGTACTCCTGGTACGCGAACGAAACAGGCGGACTGCACCCGTCCGAGGGCAAGACCGTTCCGGAATTGGATAAAAAGAACGGATACTCCTGGGTTAAGTCCCCGCGTTACGACGGTTACGCGATGGAAGTCGGCCCACTGGCCCGTCTCGTGGTGGCCCGCGACCCGGAAGTCGTGAAGTTGGGGGACAAGGCCTACTCGGTTCTGGGCCGTCACTTCGCCCGCGCTTTGGAGTGTCTGTATGTCGCTCAGGCCATGGCCGAGTGGGTGGACCAGATCGTCATCGGCGAGCCTGCTTTCCTGCCGTACGATGTTTGCAAGGAAGGCCGCGGCATGGGACTGACCGAAGCTCCCCGTGGCGCTCTCGGACACTGGATCGAGATCGAGAACTACCGGATCAAGAACTACCAGGCCGTGGTACCCAGCACCTGGAACCTCTGCCCGCGTGATGCCCAAGGTCAGTTGGGTCCGGTAGAGCAGGCCCTGGTCGGTACCGCAGTCAAGGACCCGGACAACCCGGTGGAACTCGTGCGGATCGTAAGATCCTTCGATCCGTGCCTGGCTTGCGCGATTCACGTTCTGGAAGTGAAGGGAGCCTCCAAAGACCTTAAGCGCTTCCGCGTGGTGTAGTGACAATGCGGATTTCGGATGACTTACCTGACTCTGATAGAGGAGGTGTAATCTGGTGGCAACAAAACTAAGCCCCGATCGCGTAGGCGTCCTGGTCGACCTGACCCGCTGCATCGGTTGTCGGGCATGTCAGAGCGCCTGCTATGAATGGAATAAAGAAGACCTTGTACCGCCCCGGTCGGAGATGACTTGGGACAACATCAAGATGACGGGTGAGACCTTCACAGTGGTGAACCCGCACCTGGTAGAGATGAAGAACGGCCATATGGAGTGGCAGCACGTCAAGGAACAGTGCCTGCATTGTGAGGAGCCGGCCTGTGAGTCGTCCTGCTTCGTCCATGCCTTCTACAAGACTCCGGAAGGTCCGGTCCTGTACAACCCGGTGATTTGCGTCGGCTGCCGGTACTGTATGCTGGCCTGCCCCTTCCAGATTCCGAAGTACGAATGGGAAAAGCTCTTCCCGGAGGTCAAGAAGTGCACCTTCTGCGATGACCGCCAGGCCCAGGGCTTGAAACCGGCCTGCGTAACGGAGTGTCCGACTCACGTTCTGGAGTTTGGGAAACGCTCGAACCTGTTGGAGGAAGCACGCAGCCGGATCAAGTCGAACCCTGACAAGTACGTGGATCACATCTACGGCGAAACAGAGGTGGGTGGTACTTCCTGGATTTATGTTTCCAGCGTGCCCTTTGAAAACCTCGGTTTCCGGACGGATGTCACGAAGCGTGGTGTACCGAACTACACCTGGGATGTCCTAAAATGGACCCCGCATATTGCCATCGGCTGGACCGCCGTGCTCACCGCACTGTATATGACCACCAAGCGGCGTTCCGAGAACGATGAAGAACACTAGGCGATAGGAGGTAATGGGTATGCAAAAGGACAGATGGACTTTTAAGATGACCCCGACCAGAATAGTTCTGTTCGCCATCGTCGCAGTGTTCCTCGGAGTAGCCGCCTACCGTCTGCTGTACGGTCTGGGAGTGGCAACCAACCTGAGCGATGAATGGCCCTGGGGTCTCTGGATCGGATTCGACGTTCTGACCGGCGTGGCGATCGCCGGCGGCGGTTTCTCAACCGCCTTTATCGTGCACATCCTGCACAAACACAAGTACGAACCCATTGCGCGG
>JAHRFU010000113.1 GCA_019084485.1 Desulforudis sp.
GGCCGAAATCCCGCAGGTGATACTGCTCAACCTTGTCACGTACCCCATACTTGAGGAGTATGGCACAAATAGTCTTAAACCGGGACAGTCCCGATTTGCTAAGCGTCTCCCGTTCCATCGCGCTTCACCTGCCTTAAGGGAGGGTCGTCTATAAGCCTCGTCCCGTAATGATCACAGAAGACAACCAACAGGAAGGTCGCCACCGGACCCAGCACTACAGAGAGCAGAAACCAGTTCAGGCCGCTCCGGTTTTTGGATTGGGCAAGTCCGGCGTTTACAAGCGCCAGGGTGCCCCAGAGAATCAGGTACTCGATGGTGATCAAGGGTATCGCCCCTTTCCGGGAAACCCATTTTGCTTGGATGAGTCAGGTTGATTCAGACGTCAACCGCTCTTCTTCTTTATGCCGCTTAAGAATACCTCAACAATGGCGTCATACACATCAATCGGGGACATTCCATATTTCGCCATCACATCCGGCTGGTTGATCGCCCGTACGGCACTTAGGTAGATGAGCACTGCGAGGCGGGGATCCAAGTCTCTGATGTCGCCCGCTGTCTGCCCCTTCCGGATCAGGTTTTCCAGGAGCATGATGCGCCCATCCCGGTACCGCTCCACCTTTTTCCACAGCTCCGGCGCGTATCTCTTAATATCATCCAGGAAGAGCGGGTTAAACCGAAGGAGTTCCTCCCAGACCTCACTGAAAACCTGTTCCAACTGAATATCGAGGCTGTAGTCACCAGTCAGGAGGGGCTCGGTCCGTGCCGTAACCCGGTGCATCAAGCGCTGCAGATACTCCTCGGCAATGGCTTCCTTGCCGGCGAAGTATTGATAAATGGTCTTCTTGCTCATGCCCAGCTGCCCGGCAATGTCGTTCAGGGTGACATGGCGGTAGCCGCGTGCATCAAACAGCCTGCCAGCTGCTTGCACGATCCGATCCCGAGACGCGTCTACGTTCTTTGCCATTCTCCCCCACCTTCCTGGGTTTCCGGCGAACAGCCCACGTTTTGCTCTGGCGCCATCCAAATTAACCAGTTAAATGCTGTGGAAACTGTTTTGGTCTTCTTAGTTTCCATGCTATAACCCAAAGCTTGGTTATGTCAATGATAGCCGACCCCTATAATTAAGGGGACACCGCACTTAATTATTAACCCAGCGTACGGACTCGCCGCGCCTTTTATCGAACATCCGAGCGATCTCCAAAACCAGA
>JAHRFU010000024.1 GCA_019084485.1 Desulforudis sp.
CTCCTCTCGGTCTTGGGGATAACCCCAGAGCTACACCTAAAGCTTAATTATATATTTTAGCACGTTGATACACCTTTGTGCTAAAGTTATTTCTGAATTTACCACTCGGGTGTACGGTGGCGCAATTCAGAAATAACTTTAGCACAAAGGTGTATCAACGTGCTAAAATATATAATTAAGCTTTAGGTGTAGCTCTGGGGTTATCCCCAAGACCGAGAGGAGGTTGCCGGCTTGCACGAAGAGTTAGATACTTTTGAGGTTCTAAAGGCGCTTATTCCCTTTAAGGAACTGAACTGGGAAGCTTTGGATGAGTTGGCACCTCAGGTTGAGATCCGCGAGTACCCCGAGGGTACGTATGTTTTCCGGCGGGGCAGTGCCAGCCTGGGTCTGCTGTTCATTGTCCTGGACGGGTTGGCCGAGGTTACCTTGAATAATGACAGAGGCGTGGAAACGGTAGTTGGGTACCGGCGTCGCAGTGATATGTTTGGCGAAACAGTCGTCCTAACCGGTGGGAACTATTCTGGTAACGTCCGCGTAAAAGAGGCGCTCACCTGTCTGGTCATTCCCCGTGAAGTGTTCGAAAACCTGATTCATAACCATTCCGAAGTAGCCACATTCTTCAGCCGGGTGATGCTCGACCGGATGCGAATGCTTTATGACGAGATTGTTTCGGAACAGTCACTGGATACTTTTTCGCGTGCCGAAAGCAGCCTGTTTAAGCGGCATGTCGGCGAAATAATGTCGCGCCCCGCCATTACCTGCCGACCGGAAGACAGTATTACGGGCGTGGCCGGATTAATGGCCGAGCATAATATCAGTTCCGTAGTCGTCATTGACGACGTTGGGCAGCCTCTAGGTCTGGTTACCGAACGTGACCTAGTTAGTCAGATGTTTGCTGAGGGACTGAGCCCCAGTGACCGCCGGGCCGGAGACGTCCTAAACACCAATCTGGTCACTCTCCCCTCAGACGCTTTCCTGAGCGAGGCCTTACTCGCCGTGATTAAATCGGGCGCTAAACACGTTACGGTTACAGAGTCCAACCTGCTGGTCGGTATCGTCAGCCTGGTTGATTTACTCAAGGCACAGAGTACTGGTTCCCTTTGGGTGGCTCACCGGATTGAGAGTGCGAACAGTCTAGCCAGCCTGCGGGAAACCGGTAAAGAAGTGGATAATTTCCTCTACGCCCTGGTTACTGAGAAGGCACCGACCCGGGAACTAATGGAAATCATGGCGGCATTGAACGATAAGCTGACGCGCCGGGTGGTTCACCTTTGTGAGGAGCAGATGGTGGAGGACGGTCTAGGTGCTGCCCCGGTACCCTACTGTTTCGTTAACATGGGGAGTGCTGCACGCCGGGAGCAGACGCTGCGTACCGACCAGGACAATGCCGTTATTTATGCCGATCCTGAGCCGGATCAGGCCGAATCAGTGAGACGCTATTTTCTTACATTGGGCGAGAGAATTGTAGAGAGCCTGGCGGAGTGCGGCTTCCAGAAGTGTAAGGGGAACGTTGTGGCCTCTAATCCGGCATGGTGCCGGTCGATGAGTGAGTGGAACGGTGCCTTGCACCGTTGGATTTATAGTCCTGAGCCGGAAGGAATCCGGATGCTCACTATCTTCCTGGATCTCCGGCCGATGCACGGTGACAAAGGTCTCACCAGTATCCTCTGGGAGAGAATATTCGAAGCCTTCGAGCGGCAGACGGTGATCACCCATATGCTGACCAACGACGAGGTTCAGCTCCGGGTGCCGCTGACCATGTTGGGCGGATTCATCACCGAGAAGTCCGGCCCCCACAAGAATGAACTAAACCTGAAATCCGGCGTCTGCATCCATATCGTAAACTGTATCCGCGTCTTTGCAATGCGTTACAAGATCACCGAACCATCAACCTTCGGCCGGCTGGAGCAATTAGTTAAGCGCGGTGCGATTTCCCGCGACGATGCCGAGTTTATTCAGGCCTCTTTTGAGACGGTGATGATGTTCCGGATTCGGGAAAACGTCATCAAGCACCGTCAGGGTTTAGCGGCCGATAACTACATTAAGCCGCAGACACTAAGTAAGCGGGAACAGGCCGTGCTCAAGGACGCGCTTTCCGTGATCAGCCGGCTGCAGAAACTGACCAGTAGCAACTTTACCGAGGTCTGGTTGAACTATCTGAAGCCGGGTTCATAGCACGGGGGTGATGACGAATTGGTTTTTGCCGGACGCTGTGCTTATCCCGGGCCTCCGCCTGATAATGAGACCACAGAGTTCATCCGGAGGCAGTGTCTGGACAAACGGAAGAAGCCTAATCCGGCCCAATTGTTGGATGACCACTGCTTCGTGGTTTTTGACACCGAAACAACAGGCTTTGCCCACCGGGGCGGTGATGAAATAATCTCCGTCGGTGCGGTGAAGGTCGAACGCGGCCAAATTCAAACCGTGAAATCTTTTCACCGTTTGGTGAATCCCTTCCGCTCCATCCCACCGGAAGTGGTTACTCTAACCGGAATTACGCAGGACATGGTCGAAGGGCAGGACGATGTCTTTTCCGTGCTCTCGGAATTCTTGGAGTACACAGGGGACAGTATCCTGATCGGTCACTATGTTACTTTTGACCTGGACTTTGTAAACGAAAAACTGCGGTTATGCAACAGCAAGCTGCACAGTTCCTATTTGGACACATGTGTCATCTCTAAGGCTGTCTACCCGCATCGGTCTTCTCATTCCCTCGACAGCCTGCTTAAGGTGCACGGCATCGACGCCGCCGGACGGCACACCGCCCTGGGCGATGCTTTGCTCACCGCCCGCCTGTTTGAAGACCTGATTGGGCAGTGTCGTCGTCGCGGGGTGTACACCCTGGGTGACTTACAGGCGTTTGTGCAGCAGCAGATGGATTATTACTACCAAGGCGGATTCAGCTTCTAGAGGAGACCAGTGCTAACTAGAAGTGCGAGGTGAGATATGCGAGGTGGGATGCTCGCGCCGGCTGGGCGGGGGGCTTTTTTTTGTTTGCCTTCTTATGGTTTGGCGGTCTTCGGGGTATGCTAAGTCGACAGCTACGATGATCTGGGTCTCGGCGTCAACGGTGGCCTGAGCATTGTAGGCCTGAATGAACGCCTCGTCCGAGTTACGCATGATTCGAGACTCAGGACCGGTGAAATTGCGCTGGTCTTTGTCTTTTGGTTTAGGGTCTTTGCGCTGGCTTTTGCGCTTCGATTGTTTCGGCTTTCCGTTCCTTTCGCTCTTTGCCTGGCGCTGGGCCTCTTCCTGTTCCTGTTTAGCCCGGGCTTCAGCTTCGAGTTCGGGCTTTTGGCCTTCTTAATGGCTTCAAGACGTTTTTCCCGGGTGGCCAACTCCGGCGGAAGTTCGTAGCCCCGCCGGTCGCCGTATTCTTGGTCTTCGGCGCGGTCGTTGGCCTCAACTTGCTCCAGGAGACCGTCGATCTCTTGGCGTAAGCGACGTTCCTCTTTCTCCTGATCCGCTACGTAATTCCGCTGGTCATCCTAATAATCATGGTCACAGGCATCCTGGATACGATCCGAAATTAGCCGAAAAGAGCATAAGACGGTATCCGGTTGCCTTGCTTTAAGACTGGTTTTCTAAGGTGGTGCCTATTGCTGAAACAGGGGGACAGACAACTGTTAGGATTAGTACAAATATTCTCGAAATAAAGCAGGGATGTTTCGGTATCTGCCGAATACATGTTTTAGAGACATCGGTGTATTTCAGGTAGTTCTAATCGTCAATGTACCGCGGCATTGCCCGGTGATCGACGCAGGCAGTCCCGGCATCAGACGAAGTTATGTCTTGTAGCTTCGTTTTTGATTTTTTCCGATAGTTATTATATAAAAGGGGAGGATGCGGGGAATGTCTCTGAACATCAAAGCTTCCATTGATCAGGGCGTGACGGATATGATTAGGCGGTATGCCCCACCTCAAGCGGCCTCCGAAGCCGCACCGAAGGCCGAATCGCGAACCGAACCGAGTGCCTCCGCTCAGGAAGCACCGAAGAAGTCCTTTTTCGGGCGGCTTTTCGGTAAGATATTCGGTTAACGAGAAAGCCTAGAGTTAATGGTTTTTTCCAGGAGATGAAGTCTATGTCCAAGTATTTGCTTGTCGCTTTTCAAGGCGAGCAGATGTGCTTCACGCACGTGCTTCTGAATGCTCTGGACATGCACTCCAGAGGACTGGAAGTACGAATCATTATGGAAGGCATGGCTACCCAGTTGGTCAAGATACTGGGGTATGAAAGTCACGCCTTTTCCGGTTTGTATAATCAGGTAAAGGAAACAGGGCTGATAGAGGGTGTTTGCCGGGCTTGTGCCACCAAGACCGGCTCGGTGGAATCCGCTGAAGCCCAAGGCCTTTCCCTTTTCGGAGACATGTCCGGGCACCCGTCGCTGGGTAGGTACATCCAGGACGGCTGGACCATCCTGACGTTCTAACCCGTTCGAATAGTGGTTACCAGCTGACAGGCTTGCTTTCCCGGCAGGTTCTGTTGGGCTGTTGTCGAAAAGGTGATCAGCCTACTTCGGTGGACGACCGGGTACCTGTACGGTTAAAATATAGATGCTGAGGTGATCGTTGTTGTATCCTATCGTGGTGAAACGGACACTGGCTCCGGGAGTGCGGTTGTATGAGATCAGAGCCCCGTTGGTCGCCCGTAAAGCCCAACCGGGACAGTTCGTGATCATCCGGGTGAATGAGACAGGGGAACGCATTCCTTTGACTATTGCCGATTTTGACCGTGAATTCGGCATGATCACAATGGTCGTGCAGGAGATCGGTTTTACGACCAAGACACTGGCCAAGATGGAGGTTGGAGATGACCTCCTCGATTTTATCGGTCCGTTGGGTAACCCGTCCAAGTTACCGGATTCGGGGACGGTGGTCTGTATCGGCGGCGGTGTCGGCTGCGCCCCGCTCTATCCGCAGGTCAGGGCATTAGGCGAAAAGGGCGTAAATGTGATCACCATCGTCGGTGCGCGCAGCGCCGAAAACTTGATTTTGACCAGGGAACTCGGCCGGTACAGTAAAGAGCTGCATATTACCACTGATGACGGCAGCGAGGGGCGGAAGGGTTTCGTTTCGGACGTGCTTAAAGAGTTGATTGAAAAGGGGACGCCGATTGATGAGGTAATCGCCATTGGCCCCATGATTATGATGAAAGTGGTCTCGGGAGTGACCAAACAATACGCGATTCCCACAGTGATCAGCCTGAATTCCCTGATGGTGGATGGCACCGGGATGTGCGGATCCTGTCGGGTGACGGTGGGCGGCGTGACCAAGTTTGCCTGTGTGGACGGGCCGGAGTTTGACGCCCATCAAATTGATTTTGATGAACAGATGAAGCGGTCCGCAGTCTACCGGGATCAGGAGGCCAAAGCCTTAGAACGGTTGAATTGCGGTTGCCGTAACGGTCATTAGGGAGGCGAGAAGGTGTCCGATAAGCCGAAAAAGAAGCCACTGGTCAAGTTAAAGCGTCCTATGCCGGAACAGGATCCTCACGCCCGTGTCGGAAATTTCAACGAGGTCGCCCTGGGTTATGCTGCGGAAGACGCCATCGCCGAGGCGGGGCGCTGTCTACACTGTAAGGATGCTCCTTGCAAGCAGGGTTGCCCGGTGGAGGTCGACATCCCCGAGTTCATCAGTGAGATTATAGAAGGTCGATTTGACGAGGCCGCTGACGTGATCCGCCTGAAAAACAATCTTCCGGCCATCTGCGGCCGGGTTTGCCCGCAGGAGAGCCAGTGCGAGAAATTCTGTCTGATGGGAAAGAAGTTCGAACCGGTCGCTATCGGTCGCCTGGAGCGCTTCGTGGCCGACTACGCCCTTGAGAAAGAACAGTCTGAAGAGTCCCCGGTCAAGTCCGCTGACGGACAGGGGCGGCGGGTGGCCGTGGTCGGTTCCGGTCCGGCCGGGCTGACCTGTGCTGCTGATTTGGCCAGGATGGGGTATCAGGTGACCATTTTCGAGGCGCTGCACAAGCCTGGTGGGGTGTTGGTCTACGGCATTCCCGAGTTCCGCCTGCCGAAGCAGGTCGTCCAGGCAGAGATTGAATACGTGCAGTCGCTCGGTGTGGAAATCAAGGTAAACATGGTGATTGGGAAGACCCTGAGTGTCGACGAACTGCTGGGTGAATTCGAATTTGATGCTGTATTTATCGGGACCGGAGCGGGTGCTCCCCGGTTTATGTGTATTCCCGGGGAAAACCTGAACGGGGTCTATTCGGCGAACGAGTTTCTAACCCGGGCCAACCTGATGAAGGCCTACCTGTTTCCGGAGTACGCCACTCCGATTCGGGTCGGCCGCCGCGTGGCTGTGGTCGGGGCCGGCAATGTAGCTTTAGATGCGGCGCGGACCGCGCTGCGCTTAGGGGCCGAGTCGGTCTCGATTGTATACAGACGTTCGCGGGAAGAGATGCCGGCTCGTCTGGAGGAGTTCCTGCACGCCGAGGAGGAAGGTATCGAGTTTAACTTCCTGAGGAACCCGGTCCGGATCATCGGTGATGACCGAGGTTGGGTAACCGGGATGGAGTGCATCCGCATGACCCTGGGTGAGCCGGACGATTCCGGACGCTGTTCACCGGTCTGCGTGGAAGAGTCCAACTTTGAGATGAAGGTCGACACCGTGGTGATCGCCATCGGCCAGAGCCCGAACCCGCTGGTAGGGCGTACCACCCCCGGGTTGGAGATCGGCCGCCGGGGTACCATCGTTGCGAACGAGGAGACCGGGCAGACCAGCCGGGAAGGCGTATTCGCCGGGGGCGACATCGTGACCGGCGCCGCCACCGTAATCCTAGCCATGGGTGCCGGCAAGAAAGCGGCCCGCACTATCGACGCCCACCTAAAAGAAGGGTAAAAGGGGACTACAAAAGAGCAGGCCGTAAAAAAGGCCTGCTCTTTTTGATTCCAGGAAGGCGGTTTACTGTGGGGCCTGCTGCTGTTGCTGATACATCGGATTGTTCTTTTCCAGGTAGCTCAGCCTCGCATTGAGCGAATCAACGTGCCGCTGCATGTCCTGAGCTAGTTCCTGGTACATTTTCTTGGCCATCTGATCCTGGGTGCTGGAAGCAGCCATAGAATAGGCCCCGAGCATGGACTGGGCCTGGGCGACATTCTTCTGGATGTCGGTCTGTACGGTCATTGGGTTCATCACCTCCTCTTTAGCTTAGGTTAGGCCCTTTTCTTAGAACGAGCTTTTTGACGCGGGTTTGACCCCTTGAAAAGCTGTCTCACAAGTTATCCACATTATCCACACCAATCCACAAAAGTAGCCTGTCCCCTTTTACTTTCTTTTAGCCCTTGGGGTTGAAGATCAGGGCTACGAAAAAGGCGAATACAATGGCGGCGGTGATACCGGTGCTGGTCAGCTCGAACATGCCGGTCATCACGCCGATCACACCGTTGCGCTCGGCCTCGGAGATGGCCCCCTGGACGAGGGCATTACCGAAACTGGAGATTGGCATGCTTGCTCCGCCCCCGGCAAACTCAATCAGTCTGGGATATATTCCGAGACCACCCAGGATGCCCCCGCCGACTACAAATCCGGATAATACGTGACCGGGTGAATAGTTGGTGAAGTCGAGGATCAACTGTCCGAGCATGGCGAGCGCCCCACCGACTAGAAATGCCCAGATGTAGATTTGCCATTCCATATGCCCGACCTCCCTTTATGGTTTCTCGATGCTGATGGCGTGTGCGATACCGGGGATGTTGTCGCCCTGCTGAAATGAGGTGGGGCTGTGCAGTGCTCCGGTGGGCACCATCAACAGGCGCCGAATTTGGCCCTCCATCAGCTGCCGGTAGAGGTAACCGTAGACGACCACCGCTGAGGAGGCACATCCGCTCGCACCCGCGTGCACGTCCTGTTTCTCGGTATCGTACAGAATCAGGCCGCAGTCCTCGTAATTATCCGAAAGATCGAATCCACCCTTGGAGACGGCCAGTTTTTTGGTCAGATCCTTCCCAAACTTGCCTAAGTCTCCGGTGACGATCAAGTCGTAATAACCGGGGCTTCGTCCAGTGTCGGCAAAATGGCGTACAAGCGTGTCGGCCGCTGCGGGAGCCATTGCGGCACCGACATTCTGCACGTCCTTGATCCCCAAGTCAACCAGTTTGCCGACTGTAAACATGGTGATCTGCGGTCCATCTCCGGTACCACCGGGCGCAACCAGAGCCGCCCCGGCACCGGTAACAGTCCACTGTGTGGTCGGCTTGCGGTGGCTACCGTATTCAGTGGGGTAACGGTACTGCCTCTCGGCTGTCGCGTTATGGCTGGAAGTTGCGGCCAGTACCAGGTTGGCATAGCCGCCGTCAACCAGCATAGTAGCCAACGCCAGCCCTTCCCCGGAGGAAGAGCAGGCACCGTAGATGCCAAGGTAGGGAATAGCCAGTTCAACCGCGGAAAAGGCGGATGTGGTGATCTGGTTTAGAAGATCCCCGGCCAGGAAGAAATCTACTTCCTGCGGTGTTTTTCCGGCCTTGTTCATGCAAGTCCAGCAGGCGTTCAAAGCCATTTCCCGCTCGGCAGCTTCGAAACTGCGCTCGCCGGCCATCATATCGGTATAAATATGGTCAAAGTAGGGCTGAAGGGGTCCCTGACCCTCAAAAGGGCCTACGACAGCGGCGGTGCTGATGATTACCGGCGGATTCTCCGGCTGGTAGGTCTGTTTGCCGATTTTGCGGGCCACGTCAACACTCCCGTTTCTTGTTACGCTGTAGCTGTACTAAAAGATGAATATCGCGTAGATTAGACCGATAACAAAGGCTGTAACCACGCCAAAGGTGATTACGCTCCCGGCCAGGATAAACATCTTGCTGCCCACGCCAAATACCAGCCCTTCACGTTTAAATTCCAGGGCCGCAGACGCGAGCGAATTGGCGAAGCCGGTGACTGGTACGGAGACGCCGGCCCCCGCTACGCGGGCGATCTTATCGAACAAGCCAAGGCCGGTCAGTAGGGCGGCAATGAAGATCATCGTGGCCACAGCCGGACTGGCTGCCTCTTTTACGTCCATATCTAAGGTGAAACGGTAGAAGTCAATAAAACCCTGACCGATGAGGGCGATCAGGCCGCCGAAAAAGAAGGCCAGCAGGGCGTTCTTGCCATACCTTGGCCGTGGCACGGTGTCACGAACCAGTTCGGTGTAGCGTTTTTGGTCAACCGTCAGTTTTTTCTTCTTTGGGTCTCGAGCCACTGATATGATCCCTCCTCCGCCTATTTT
The DNA here is from genome assembly GCA_019084485.1 of Desulforudis sp. Taxonomy (GTDB): domain Bacteria; phylum Bacillota; class Desulfotomaculia; order Desulfotomaculales; family Desulforudaceae; genus SURF-60. The sequence continues at coordinate 9,212 of JAHRFU010000024.1, forward strand.
GTTTCTTCGGCACTTGCTTAATGCACCAAGAGTCAGGCGATATCCCGCCGATTCAGGAAGGTAAAGGAAGCAGCCAGCAGGACTAGCCCTACCGTGAAGAGGATGATCAGGTTTTCCGCCGGACTGGCGATACCCTCCAGAGTAACACCTGGTGTGTAATAGGTGAAGATGGTGAATGGGAGCAGGAATTCAGCGCGATCCCACAGGTTTCCGATGAAGTGCATGAAGAAGAACAAGGAGGTCAGGCCAGCAGCCAGCCCGTTCGAGCGCGCCGTGTCCGAGGTGAGGGCGGAGATGGCATAAGCATAGCCGGCAACAGCGAAGAACAGGGCAAAAAGCCCCAATGAAGCCAGCGCCAAGCGCCCCAAGTCCGGTTCAATCAGACCGAGAAAAGCACCGAGCACCACTCCCAGCCAAGTGGCCAGAGCCAGCAGAAACAGACCGATTAAGGTCACGGCCAGATGCGAGGCCAGGACATAGGTGCGCGATACCGGCCGGCTGAGGATTAAATCGGCGGTGCGCCGGTCGATCTCACCGGCCACAGCCTGGGTGGCCGAGGAAATGATGAAGGCGGCAAAGAGCACCAGAATTAGAGGGTGTGACAGGCCCAACCCCAGGTAACCGGGAAGGGAGGCAAACGGTAGGTTTGCGTCACCGACCAAGTTCTTGATGGTCGGAGGCAGTGCCTCCATAAACTCCGCACCGGCCTGGTGCACGGTTGGGAATGTGGCGGCAATCAGGTACATGAACGAGGAAAGCGCCAAGAAATAGACGAGGATCAGGTTGCGCCGGCGGCGAAAGACATTGGCGATCAGGTTGGCGTGGAACATCGGGCGGACTCCTCCCTGTAGAACTCCAAAAAGATATCTTCCAGGGACGCCCGCTGGACGCTAAGGTCGGAGACATTCGTTCGGGCCAGTGTGCTGAGCAGGGGGTTTAGGTCTCCCCGAACCTTGAGTTCGGCCCGCTGCCCATTACTGAAAACCACGTCCACGCCAGGGATATCGAAGATGCCGTCACCGGCAGGTTGCTCCAAGACGACCTCCACGTGGTGCACGAGCTTGGCTTGAAGGTCTTCTATCCGTTCATCGGCGACCAGCCGGCCCTGACGGATGATGCCAACCCGCTCGCACACCCGCTCCACCTCGCCCAGGTTATGCGAGGACATAAAGATGGTCTTGCCCCGTTCCCGCCAATCCCGCAGCACTTCATAGAACCGCCGCTGAATCAAGGGATCCAGGCCTTCGGTCGGCTCATCCAGAATCAGGAGATCCGGGTCGTGCTGAAAGGCCTGGATGATGCCCAGTTTCTGCTTCATTCCGCGGGAGTACTTCTTAACCGGGGTGCGCAGAGCTGATGGGGGCAGCTCCAGAGTCTCAATCAGATGATCACGGATGACGGTGTCCTTAAGTCCGTAGAAACGTCCGAGGAAACGCAGCACCTGGCTTCCGCGCATGTCCTCATAGAGTCGCAGTTCACCGGGCAGGTAGCCGATTTTCCGCCGTAGCTCCGGATTGGTCAAACAGACCTCTTTACCTAAGACCCAGGCCTTCCCGGCAGTCGGACGGATCAAGCCGAGTAGCAGGCGGATCAGCGTTGTTTTACCGGCCCCGTTGGCGCCCAGGAAACCGAAGATGGTTCCTTCGTCGATCTCCAGGTCCACTTCGCTGAGTGCGGTAGTCGTCCCATAGTGTTTGGTAAGACCCTTGGTTACAATAACGGGCAAAAGGCGGTTGCTCCTTACTTTGAATATTTTTGGGTGTAGTGCATATTATTTGCGCGGACGGTGTCTCCTATCCGGTGTAACCAACCGGTGACTGCTCTGGAAGGATTGTCCTTCCCCGGGGTCGAAATCTAGCCAAAGCCGAACTGTTGTAATCTGGAGGACAGATAGTTGCATCGGATACTGGTAATCAATCCGGGCTCCACTTCGACCAAAATCGCGGTCTATGAAAACGAACAGAATCTCCTGCACAGGGTTCTGTCCCACTCCAGCGCTGACCTGGCCCGTTTTAGCTCAGTGAACGACCAGCAGGACTATCGCTGGGAACACCTTTTGGAGGCATTGCAGGAGAGCAACTGTTCACTTTCCGGGTTTTCGGCGGTTGCGGCCAGGGGAGGCCTTCTGAAACCGCTCTCCGGTGGGGTGTACCTGATCGACGACGAGATGGATGATGACTTGGTACAGAGTCGTTACGGCGAGCATGCCTCCAACCTCGGTGGGCTTTTAGCCCGCAGATTAGCCCTGGAATTGGGGATACCGGCCTTCACGGTGGATCCGGTTTCTGTGGATGAACTCGAGGAGCCAGCCCGGTTTTCAGGTCTTAACGGGATCACCCGGGTAAGCCTTTCTCACGCGCTCAATACTAAAGCCGTTTCCCGTCGGGTGGCGGAACGCATGGGACGTGAATACGGTGAGGTTAACCTGGTCGTGGCGCACCTCGGAAGCGGGATTTCGGTTTCGGCCCACCGCAAGGGCCGCATGGTCGATGTTAACAACGCTAACAACGAAGGGCCGTTTTCCTTGGAACGGTGCGGAACCCTCCCGGCGCTAAGCCTGATCAACTTGGGCACGGACGGGAAGCATACAAGACAGGAATTGATCGGGAAGGTCACCCGGACCGGCGGGGTGTACTCATACCTTGGAACCAAAGACCTCCAAGCGGTTGAACAGCGGATTGCACAGGGAGACCGGGAGGCAGAAACGGTGATTGAGGCCATGTGCTACCAGGTAGCTAAAGAAATCGGGGCGATGGCCGCCGTTTTAGAGGGAAAGGTAGATTGGGTAATACTGACCGGTGGGATGGCATTTTCTAAACGGGTTACAGGGAGTATCGAACGCCGGGTGGCATTCATCGCCCCGGTTGTGATTGAGTCCGGTGAGGCGGAGTTGGAGGCGCTCGCTCTCGGGGCCCTCCGGGTGTTGCGGGGAACAGAAACGGTGCGTGCCTACGGTACGAAGGAGGAGTAACCGGCGTGGCCTTTGAAAACTTCAGGCAGGTTTTTACGGAACTAAAGAATTACCGGAAACCAAAGCTGTGTGTGGCGGCTGCCGCAGACGAGACGGTACTCCAGGCCGTACGGGACGCCCGTAAGGAGGATCTGGTTGATTTCATCCTGGTCGGCCACGAGGAAAAGATCTGGCGGATGGCGATGACAATCAGCCTGAATCTAGGCGGCATCGAGATCATCAATGTCCGGGATCCACTGGAAGCGGTGCAGCGGGCGGTTGGCGCAGTCGCCAAAGGACAGGCCGATTTCCTGATGAAGGGGATGGTAAACACCACGGATTTGCTCCGCGCAGTTCTTAACCGGGAGTCAGGGCTACGTACCGGAAACCTCTTAAGCCATATTGCCGTTTATGAAATCCCGGGGTACTATCGCCTAATTTATATGACCGACGGGGGCATCAACATCACCCCCGACCTGGAGCAAAAGAAAGCGATTATCCAAAATGCGGTGGACTTCATGCGGTCGGTCGGGTTAGAACGCCCCTGCGTGGCTGTACTCTCCGCTAATGAGCTGATCAACCCGAAGATGCCGTCCTCGGTGGACGCTGGACGACTTAAGGAAATGGCGCAATCCGGTGAGATCCGGGGCGCGGAGATTGACGGGCCGATCGCCCTGGACGTGGCGATCAACCTGGAGGCGGCGGAACACAAGGGCCTTGAAAGCCCCGTGGCTGGACGGGCCGATCTCCTCGCCGTCCCCAACATTGAGGCCGGCAACCTGCTCGGGAAGTCGATAATGTATTTCGCCGGCGGCAAGATGGCCGGTCTGGTACTGGGTGCCGCCAGACCGATCGTGGTTACTTCCCGCCACGAAACCCCTTATGGAAAGATGGCTTCAATTGCCCTGGGTGCCTACTCGGTGGTCCGTAACGAAAGCAATTCCTAGATATTTGACGCCGGTCGGTTGTAAATGCTAGTATATGATCAAAATTAGGCACATCACCCATTTAAAGGGGGAGTTATCATCAGTAAGGTAGTACGTAAAGCAGTTCCGGCCCTGATGCCGGTGCCGGTGGTGTTGGTGACGGCTGCGGCGGAAGGTTTTCGGCCGAATATGATCACTATTGCTTGGACGGGCATTGTCAACTCGGAGCCCCCGATGGTGTATGTCAGTATCAGGCCGTCCCGCCACACGTATGAACTGGTGCGCCGGAGCGGGGAATATGTGATCAACGTGCCGTCAGTAGATCAGGTTCGGCAAACGGACTACTGTGGAGTGGTCTCGGGTCGTGATGTGGACAAGTTCAAGGAAACCGGGCTGACTCCGGTGCCTGCCGCTCACGTGAAGGCCCCTCTGATCAAAGAATTCCCTGTAAACCTGGAGTGCCGTGTGGTTGAAACGGTCAAACTCCCGACGCACGACGTGTTTATCGGGGAAGTGCTGGCCGTGCATTTTAATGAGGAAGTTCTGAACGAAAACGGCCGGGTAGACGTGGACAAGGTCAGACCCTATGCCTTCTGTATGCAGGAATACCGTACAGTGGTTGAGCAGATCGGCGGATACGGGTTCTCCAAAGGGGTAGAGCACAAATAGCATTCCGGGTTCTGCCACTATCAATACAGATACCATGCAGTATAGGTGGTAGCTTCAGGTTGCCGCCTTTTTTGTTTGTCTGGTTCTGCGGAGATTCGGTCACGGCCTCTAAACGCCAATTCAATACGCGCCCGTCTGAGCATCATTTTGGATTGGTGGGTGAGTGAGAGCCCGGATGTGCTCTGCCTGCAGGAGACCAAAGTGCAGGATCATTTGATCAAAAAAGATCCTGCCGCTAGTTCACTGCGTTGAGACTTATATTTCCAGAATTAACCTGGGGACATGACGTTGACGCTTTTGCTAACCAGTGTTAGTATCTTCTGGATATCAGAATCTGTTTTACATAAACTACCATAAGGAGTGTGTCCAGACATGATCGTGGGCGTACCAAAGGAGATAAAGAAAGACGAGACTCGCGTGCCTCTCACTCCGGGCGGGGTGGAGATGCTGTCGCGCGGCGGCCACCAGGTACTTGTGGAGCGTGGCGCCGGTGCGGCCAGCGGTTTTCTTGACGACCAGTACGTTGGGGCCGGGGCCGTAATCGTCGATAATGCCGCCGACGTCTTCGGCGTGGCCGATATGGTGGTTAAGGTAAAGGAACCACTGCCTTCGGAGTTCGGGTACTTCCGGGAGGGGCAGGTGCTCTTCACCTTCTTGCATCTGGCTGCGGCTCCGGCCTTGACCAGAGCGCTTATGGAGAGCAAGGTGGTGGGAATCGCCTACGAAACGGTACAGACTGCGGACGGGGCCCTGCCGTTGCTGCTACCGATGAGTGAAGTGGCGGGGCGGATGGCGGTTCAGATCGGAACGCGCCTCATGGAGAACGCCTTTGGCGGCAAGGGTGTCCTGCTTGGCGGCGTGCCGGGCGTGGCACCGGCTGAAGTAGTGATTGTCGGCGGCGGTATTGTGGGCACCAACGCGGCCAAGATCGCCCTCGGGCTCGGAGCACACGTAACTGTTTTCGATATCAGTGGGCAGCGCCTGCGCTACCTGGACGACGTGTTCCACGGACGGGTTACCACGATAGTGTCCAATCCGATCAATATTGCGGAATATGCGGGGCGGGCCGACCTTCTGGTGGGGGCGGTTCTGGTACCCGGCGCCAGAGCGCCGCGTCTGATCTCCCGCGAGATGGTGCAGAATATGGCACCCGGAGCGGTTGTCGTGGACGTGGCCATTGACCAGGGTGGCTGTATCGAGACCATTGACCGGGTTACGTGTCATACCGACCCGACCTACCTGGAATACGACGTGGTACACTACGCAGTACCGAACATCCCCGCCGCTGTCGGCCGTACGGCGACAATGGCTTTGACGAACGCGACTTTGCCTTATGTATTGGAACTGGCCGGCAAGGGTTGGGAGAAGGCGGTAGACGAAAATCAGGCCCTAGCTAAGGGGATCAATATCCTGGACGGCTCTATCACCAATCAGGGTGTGGCCGAGGCCCTCTCGGAATTTCTGAACTGACTTTTCAAATCCCAGGCAGGCATAGGGACTAATATGTAGAATCATTATTCTAGGAGATTATTATCACCGTCAAACAGTCAAAATAAGGTAATCAACGGCAGAATGGAGGTTGAGTCTATTTGTCTGTTAAGGAAGATGTAGACCGCCTGCTGTACACGCGTCAGTATGCCGGGCTTGCGAGTCTGGCTGAAAAGGACAGGGCGGCGATCAGTCACTTGTTTTCCCTGATCTATAACCCGGAAGGGTTGACGCGGTGGCGGGCTATCGAGGGTTTGGGCTACGTTGGAGGCGAATTGGGCCGGCGTGATCCGGACGTCGGCCGGGAGATAATCAGACGTCTTTTCTGGTCTTTGAGCGATGAATCGGGTGACTTTGGCTGGAGTGCGCCCGAGGCGATCGGTGAAGTAATAAAAAATCAGCCTGACCTGTACGGGAGTTTCACCCCCCAGGTCTTTTCATTTTTTGAGGACGAAAGGCTACGCCGGGGTGTGATCTGGGCGATGGGTCGGATCGGTAAACGCAACCCCGAACTGGTGCAGGATGCCATTCCGTCCTTGATTGCCGCCCTCAGTGATGCAAACCCTCAGGTGCGCGGTTTTGCGGCTTGGTCTCTCGGCGAAATCGGAGTCGAGGATGCTGCCCTGGAACTCAGCCGGTTGCGCGGGGACGTTAACACCGTCCTAATCTACGAGGCCGGAAAGCTCTGGCAGCGTACCGTCGGTGAGGTCGCGATGGACGCTCTGGCCAATATCCGGGGGCGGGTCGGCTAATTCTCGAGGTGCTTGGCAAGGGCTAATGGAGGTATAACCGGGTTTGTCCGTTGAACCAAATGCAGCAACAGTTCAGATTGACGGCGGCGGTCTTAAGAAGTCAATCGGGTTGACTCAGGCCGTAGCGTTATATGTCGGATCGGTTCTTGGTTCCGGTGTGCTCCTGATACCCGCCCTGGCGGCGGATGTGGCGGGTCCGGCCTCACTCCTGGCCTGGGCCTTTATGTCGGTGTTGGTCATCCCAATGGCGCTTACGATGGGCTTGCTTTCAGCTCGCTACCCCGACGCTGGTGGTGTCTCCACCTTTGTCCGGCTGGCGTACGGCCCGGTACCGGGGGCGCTGGTGGGGTGGTTCTTTTTTGTCTCCGTACCGGTGGGAGCGCCCATTGTAGCTGTGACCGGAGCGGCCTATCTCGGCGCTGCTCTCTATCTATCCCACTTCTCCCAGGCCGTTGTCGCGGCGCTAATCTTAATTGTCGTTTTCTTTACTAACTATCTAGGAATGAAGGCGGCTGGCCGGCTGCAGGTCGCTGTGGTTTCGGCGATTCTACTGGTCATCATCCTAGCGGCGGCCGGTGCCCTGCCCCGGGTGGATCCTGAGCACTTCACTCCCTTTGTCCCTTTTGGCTGGTTGTCTGTGGCTCAGGCCGCAGCAATCATGTTTTGGTGCTTTATCGGCTGGGAAGCTGTAACCCATCTCTCCGAAGAATTTGTTGATCCCCAGCGGGACGTAATGCGCAGCGTGATCATCAGCATCGTGGTGGTTGGCGTAATGTACTTTGCCGTGGCCGTGGCTACGGTGGGGACTGCGTCTTACGGACCGGACAAGTCTGCCGCTTCATTAGCGGTGATGATGCGGGAAACCCTGGGGCCGGTTGCTGCTTGGGTAACGGGAATCACCGCGCTGTTCATCTGTGTGGCCACCGCCAATGCCTATGTCGGTGCCGCCTCCCGCGTCGGTTTTGCCCTGGCCCGGGCCGGTGCGGCCCCCCGAATCTTCGGGCATCTCCACCCGAAGCACCGGACACCAGTCTTTTCATTAGCGGTCATCGCATTTGGAGCCGGGATTACCCTGTGGCTGATTGCCGGAGGGGTGGTCGGCTTGAAGGAACTGATCGTATTTCCAAACGCCACCTTTATGGCTACGTACATCGGCGGGTGTCTGGCTGGTATCCGCCTCCTGGAAGATCATAAGTGGGGTCGCCTGATGGCCTGGAGCGCTTTCTTTGCCACGGCCGGGGTCTACTTTTTCCTTGGATGGGCGGCCCTGGTACCGCCGGTGGTGATCCTGCTGGCCCTGGCCTTCAAGCGGCTGACGAACGGACTCCAGCGAGCGAGCTAGTGTCATATTGCAGGGGCTTGTGCAACCTCCGGAGGAGCATCGGCATGCTAAGCCCTGTGTGAGGGTAAACACTCTGAGCACCCCTTGCGCGGGGCAGGCAGCAGTCTTAGTGGACACGGGTAACCTGAATGACCTCGTCCTCACTGAGAATGACCAGGCGGTGGTCTCGGATATCGTATACGGTTTCGTCACCGACGTGCACGATTAAGGCGTGCATCTTCCCGTCTCCGTGGAAGACCAGAAAGCGGGCGTCACGGTCCGGATAACGCTGCCGAATAACCGGAGGCACTTCTTCCGGTCCGACCAGGCGGGTGTCTTCCAGCGTAAAGCGGATTTCGGGTGTGGGCTCGGTTTTAGTCACGATTACCGTCTTTCCAGTCCAGTTTTCCTTCACGACCCTATCAAATTCCGATGCCGAATTCAAGATCAACGGCGTTACTCCTTTCGCGGTGATTGATCATAGTATGCTTTGCCGTCGGTCATTGGATACGGCAATGGGGACAGGCTACTTTTGTGGATAACTGTCCTTTTCTGTGGAGAACACCAACACCTGGCAGGTGCAGTGCGCGCTGAGGGTATTGCCGGAACAAACGATCGGGAGACTTGTAATGACAGCACGCCTTCAGGGCTTTCGGACTTTGAAACGCTTGTTTTTTGTTACGAATCTAGAGAAGTCTCAATTGGACTGTGTCCAATCAAAAATGCGCAGTGGAGCCGCGGATCAGCGTCGACCGCCTGTTTGAGTGAGCGCCACCGGGCAGGAAACGGGGACAGGCATCTTTTTCGAGACGTAATCTACCCGACCACCTAGCGTTTTGTATCATTGAGGGCTTAGAACGGGGATGTGTCTTGCATACAAGAAAAAGCAGCCTGTCCCCGATTTCCGCCCTGAGCAGATTCCTCTGTCACTTACGTGTTTGTGTAGGCAATCCCTCAGGAAAGCGCACTGCACCACACAACAATTTTCATCATGGTTGTGCCGGTCGTTGGACGGAATGGGCGTCAAAAAGTAGCCTGTCCCCTTTTGTGGATAACTTAGCAGTGGGGGCAGGTGGGGCGCTTGGGGAAGGTCATTTCGTCGAAGCGGGCGCTGAGGGCGTCCCAGATCAACAGACGCCCGACCAGCAGTTCGCCGAGTCCTGTCAGGTATTTTACGGCTTCACCGGCTTGAATGGTGCCGATCAGGCCGGCGACCGGTCCGAAGGTACCGGTGGTCTCGGGTTCACGGGAGTCCCCGTCTTCGTATAGGCAGGACCAACATGGTCCCCGGTTCGGTAGGAAGGTGGTCACGTGACCGTAGTACTCACTGATCGCCCCGTGTACCCACGGCTTACCGGTTTTCCGGCAAGTGTGGTGCAAGAGCCGGCGAGTGGCGAGGTTGTCCGTGCAGTCGAGAATGATATCGTAGTCTGCGATGGTTTCGGCCGCGTTGCCGAATCCCAGGCGATAGGGATAGAGCCGGATGTCGATTTCCGGATTCAGCGCGCCTAGGCGTTCAAGAGCGGCCTGCCCTTTCGGGTGCCCGATGTCGCCTGTGGTATAGAGAACTTGCCGCTGCAGATTTGACTGGTCCACCCGATCCCCTTCCACAATCCCGATCCGGCCCACCCCGGCCGCGGCCAGATAATACAGCACCGGGGAACCGAGCCCCCCGGCACCCACCACCAGCGCCGTCGAATCGGCCAAACGCTCCTGTGTCTCCTGCCCCCAACCCGGCAGGATCAGGTTTCGGCTGTAGCGTTCTGTGTTCATATTGGTTACCCTCCAGCTACGGGAGGGAAAACCCCCACCCGGTCTGCCTCACGCAGGACGTATTCCATTTCGGCGTGGATACCGTTAACCATCACAATCTTCACTTGTTCCAGGGGAACGCCCAGCGTCCGGAGCAGTCCGTCCACGGTTGTGCCCTCGGGAACCTCCAGTGCAGTCCCCTCGCCGGGTGCAGGGGGCCGCAGATAGCGCTGTAGGGTGGCAAAGAGGCGGATGCTGATCCTGATCATTCGTCAAATAACTCTCCCTGTAGTTAAAGAACGGGGTGAGGTTCTTAGCCCCACCCCGTCTCTGTCAGATCTAGTCTATCCTTTGACTGCCGGTATTAGAAGTTGTATACCGAGTCCAGCTCTTCGTCCGTGACATCGAAGACCACATCGTGCGGCGCGAGCTTCTCGTACTTCATGAAATCCGGGAGCCGGTCGTGGGCTTTGGTAAAGCCGGCGGCCTCGTTGAACTTCCGCTCTTTACGCAGGACTTCCTTTCCGGCCTCGATGGCGTCCGCCACGGTGTAGGGACGGCCCAGCCGTGCGGCGTACATGTCCGCCACCGCAGGTAGCGCGTAGTCAATATCCAGTAGCGGGAAGGCCGTGAACAGGCAGAGGCCGGAGGCGTCCACGAAGGCTGTGGCGATTTGCAGGTTTCGGGCCAGGTCGACCTGACCTTCGGCCTTCAGCGGATCCACGAATCCGCCGACCTTCAGGATGTTGCTGGTAACCGAATATCCGGCAGTATGGTCGGCACCCATGGTTGAGGTCGCATAGGTGACCCCAATGCCCTTTACGGCGCGCGGGTCGTAGGCCGGCATACCCTGGCCCTTGACGGTTGGGACACGAACCACGCCGAAAACGCGGCCGGTGACCTCTGCGCCTGCGCCGACGATGCGTCCGAGCGGGGTAGCGTTACGCACTTCCTTGTCGAGTAGGGCGATAGCCCCATCCCCGTCGCCAAAGGGTAAGAGTCCGGCTTCCATCAGGACACCGATGGTGACGCCGGTCTCGATGGTGTCCAATCCGACATCGTTGCAAAGGTAGTTCAGCCTGGCGATGGTGTCTAAGACCCCGATGCCGCAGTTGGCACCTAGAGCCCAGGACGATTCGTACTCCAGCGGGGCGCAGGCGACCTCGCCTTTCTCGTCGGGAATGATGTTTGAGCAGCGGATGATGCAGCCTGGATGGCAGCCGTGACCCATTTTCCCTTTGCCCCCACGGGTCTTGCACAACTCGGCCATTGCTTCCCCGCCGGTCTTGGCGGCGTCATCAAAACGACCGGAGCTGAAGTTGTTAGTGGGCAGTCCGCCTGCTTCGTTCAAGATGTTAATCAGGACGGCAGTGCCGAAAGCCGGCAGAGCCTGTGCGGTTACAGGATGCTCAAGGATCGCTTTGGAGAGGAGCTTCTGGGCTTCCTTAAAGCTCTCCTTGTCCGCCACCGGTGCCTCAAATGTCTTGTCGCAAACCAGTACAATAGCCTTGAGGCCCTTGGAGCCCATCACGGCACCCAGCCCACCGCGCCCGGCGTAGCGTCCCGGGTGGTTTTCCCGGTCGTTTGTGGAAACCCCGGCGTTCGGCATTCCGGCTTCGCCGGCCGGTCCGATGCACATGATGCCTGCTCCGGTGCCGTACTTCTCCCAGAGCCGCGTATTCAGCTCATAGCAACCCAGCCCGGCTAGAGCACCGGCCGGTTCGAGCTTGGCCCCTTCAGCGGAGACAACCAGGACGTAGAAACCCTTTTCGGCGGGCTGGCCTTCCACAACCAGCGCCCGGATACCGAGGCTAGCCAGTTTCTGGGCGGAGATACCCCCAGCATTGGATTCCTTGATCGTTCCCGTCAGGGGGGACTTGGCTCCTACGGACAATCTCCCGGAAGATGGGGCCGTGGTTCCAGTTAGGATTCCTGGTGCAAATACTAATTTATTGCGTTCGCTGAGTGCGTGTGCTGTTGGTGGTACTTCTGCGGCGACAATGGTGGATGTCATGGCGCGGCCGCCCAGCAGGGAATACTCGTCCGGCAGTTCCTCAGAGCGGACCTCCAGGTCTGACATGTTTACGCGCAGTAGTTTCTCCATTGAAACACCTCCACAAATTCCCGATTATTATTGGTGGTATCATCTACTTACAGACTAATTGATTAACCTGCGGATGGTCAATACATTCCGCTTGTCGAATGAACCCGAATCCCGAATATTTGTGTGTTCTGAACTGCTAGCGGGCGAGGGCGGCCCCGAACATAATCAGCCCGATGCCGACCAGGGTGCGGGCGCTGATGGTGCCGTTGAGGAGCAGGACGGAGAGCAGGGCCAGAGCTAGGGTATAGATGCCCACCTGAAAACCGACCACTCCGGGCAGGTTGTACGAAAGCGCGGTGGCTCTGGTGAAGGCGATAAAGATCAAGGCGTTAGCCAGGATGATCAGTGGTACGACCATCGTGTTGTACTTCAGGGCCGGCCAGAGGGTTGGCTCCACATACCGGATCTGGCCGATGGCGACCAGAGCGATCAACAGGCTACCGGCCACGATGAAGGCAATAATCTGCAGCACAGCATTTAACTCACTTTTCTTAGACTCTACCCCTTAGTATATGGTAAGAGTGTCCACGGATAAATAAACATTTTGATGGAATGACCCGGGAAACCATGCAACCGCACGTCTGATTGCAGCGTCTAAGGGTATGAAGGGGGTCAGGGGTAGGGATGAATTCAGTCAGCGAGGCAAGACCTGGTGCAGGGATTAAGGTCAAGCGATCCCGGTGCCGTTAATCGCTTGGTCGGCCTGTACGCGGACCGGATGCTGCGGGCAGCCTACCTGATCTGTGGTGACCCACCATCTGGCCGAGGAATGCCACGGTGGTCGGTGAGGCGAATCAAGGTTTTCAAAGCATTTCAGGAGGCATCAGCACCTTATGATCGGAGCTACACTGAGAATCAAGAACAAAACCATTATCGTCTCAATCCTCCTCCTACTGTTAGGCATCATTGGGTGTGTGCCGGCCGGGCCGGGCTACCTGATGGGGCAGGCCCGAGCGGCACAGGCGAACGGAGATCAGGCCCGGGCCGTAGCTTTGTACGACCGTGTGCTTAAGCTTTTCCCCTGGAATGAATACCGGGCTGGTGAGGCTCTTTATTGGTCGGCTCAGGTTTTACCCGGTGAAGAGAAGTTCGAGGCTTACATTTTTGCCGGCGCCTCGCCGATCTGACTATGGATGAACGCGTCGTCTCGATTGTCCGTGATCTTAAGGTGGAATACGAGGGGGCTAGGTAGGTTTCAGAAGCAGTTCCTGCTGGTGACGGCCCCTATTCGCGATCACGTCGCAGAAGGCCCAAGTCAACTCAGGGTCGAACTGGGTGCCGGAGCAGTTCTTCAACTCAGACAGAGCCTCGGCGCCCGTCATTGCTCTACGGTGCGGACGGTTGTTGGTTATCGCCTCATAGGCATCCACAATGGCCAGGATGCGCGCTTCCACGGGGATCGCTTCACCCGCAAGCCCAAGCGGGTATCCCTGTCCGTTCCACCACTCGTGGTGCTTAAGGATTAAGTCGGCAATCATTACTAGGCTAGGAAGCGATTGTGCGATTCGGTATCCGATTTCACTGTGCCGCTGCACTTCCATTTTTTCCTCAGGACTTAGTGATGCCGGTTTAAAGAGAACATGGTCAGGGATGGCCACCTTGCCGATGTCGTGAAACTGGGCCAGTAGGCGGAGTTCGGTTATCCCCTGTTGGGCCAGTCCAATTCTCTGACCCAGAGCGACTACCAGGTCTTCCATGTGCTCAGCGTGTCCTTCGGCCAGGAAGTCTTTTTCTTTCAGGGCTTTTGTCAGGATTTGAAGTGTGACGCTGTGGGTACTTTCGCTTCGGAGCAGCTTGTCGCGATACATATTGTTGTCTGCTTCCCTGAATAGTTCATTCACCCCCACCGTATCGCCGCTACTTACCGCAAACCCCACGGACAGACTCACGGGCAACTCCGGATTCGTTTGGTTGTAGTCGGCTATTGAGATCCTGATTCGATTGCAGGCTTCCTCAACACTTACAGCATCGCTCCGGGGGAGAATAGCGGCGAATTCATCCCCCCCGATCCGGGCGACGACATCATTTGTCCGGAAACAGCTCTGGATCAACTCAGCCGCCTTTTTGAGCAGCAAATCACCGACTGCATGTCCCAGGGTGTCGTTCACAAACTTCAGAGCATCCAGATCACAGACGATAAGTCCCACTGGAGTGTAGCGACCTCCCGCCAGTCGGCGCATCTCCTCTTCAAAATAGGAGCGATTATAGACTCCGGTCAGCGAATCGTGCAGGCTTAGAAACCGGAGCTGCTCCTCCGCCTGTTTACGTTCGGTGATGTTTCGGGCAATGCTCTCGAGGGCCACGATTTCCCCCGCCTCATTAAAAACGGGTACAATATTCTGTTCAGCCCAGACGATACCCCCATCCTTACGAACATACCTCACCAGAAAAGGCTCGTTCCGGGAGACCAAAGATTGGCTGATGCCGGTAACCAGTTTAATGTCATCCGGATGTACAATCCGTAGATGGAGGGTGGGGTCATTGTAAAACTCTTCCGGACTGTACCCCGTAATGGCTGTAACTGCTGGGCTCACGTATTCCCAATGATGGTTTGGCTTGATCCGGAAACGGAAGATTACGTCCTGGCCGTTTTCAATGAGCTGCCGGAAACGCTCCTCCGTTCTTAAGAAGTCACGCTCGCGCTTCAGGTTTGTCAGCAACACCCGGCGAAAACTGAAAAGGAACACGGTACTGATCAGAGCGGCGAAGCCTACACACATGAACCAATACAGGGGTATCGTGGGATCCGGAAAGAGGGTTTCGTGAAGATGCAGGAATAGCGTGAAGGCCAGGGTTATCCCAATCACGTAGTAAATGGTAAGGGACAGAGTTCGCTTCCTTGCCGCAATACCTGTGTCATCACGGCTACAACCAGTCGTGCCATATTTTTGTTGATTCGGCTGGTCCATAATTACTCCCCAAAGCGGTGCTCGCATTTTCGGGTTGACTCGGACAGAAATTCTCTATCCACAAGCTAATTCCCTGCATCTGGTAGAAATAAAAATTCGGGTCTATTTGGGGCTGCCTTCAAAGCTGGTGTCTTTTGGTGCTACTGTTATATAATCTGTGGTATGGCAGGTTCTTGATATTATTAGTTGGGGGTGTTTTTGATGGCCGTCAGAGTAGTCACAGACAGCACGTCCTATGTGCCGTACGATTTGCGAGAGGAACTGGACATCCAAGTGGTCTCCTTAAGCGTGAACTTTGAGACCGAGACCTTTCTGGAAGAGGACATAGACAACGCCACCTTTTATCAGAAAATGGCCGCCAGTAAGCGTGTACCTACTTCCTCGCAGCCCAGCCCGCTAGACTTTCACCGGGTGTTTGAGAATTGTGTACGAGCAGGCGATCAGGTGGTAGGAGTCTTCATCTCATCGGATATGAGCGGTACCTGCCAAAGCGCCCTGTCAGCCTTGAAAACGGTTAAAGAAGAGTATCCGAAGGCGGAGATTGAGGTTGTTGATTCCCGCTCAAACTGTATGGAGTTGGGCTTTGCGGTGCTGGCCGCGGCTCGGGCCGCGAAGGCTGGTCTGGCCCTGGATGAAGTCGTGCGTCAGGCCCGTCATGTAATCGAACGCAGCCGCTTTCTGTTTGTGCCTGAGACTTTGGAGTACCTGAAAAAGGGCGGTCGAATCGGAGGCGCCGCAGCACTCATGGGTGCTATATTGCAGATCAGGCCGATTCTTACCGTGAGCGATGGCAAAACCGAAGTGTTTAATAAGGTGCGCACCAAAAACCGTGCTATTCAGACCATTGTGGAGGCTTTTCTCGCTGATGTTCAGAAAAGGGGTCTGGGAGAAGTGGCTGTTCACCATATCAATTGTGGGGCTGAAGGGCAAAATGTGGCTGAGCGGATTAAGGAGAAGCTCGGAACAACCGTGCCGGTTTATCCCATCGGCCCCGTAATCGGCCTGCACGTCGGGCCGGGGACGGTCGGAGTAGTCTATTACACTAAAGACGTGTAGCAGTTCTTTGCCTACAAACAGCAATGGGAGATGAATAATTTTTGCAGATCGGATTGGTCGGACTGCCCCTGGCGGGTAAGACCACGTTTTTTAACCTTCTAACCGGTGCCAACTGCGAAACTGGGTTCACCGGGGCAGGGGAGGTACACCTCGGAAGCGCCATAGTGCCCGACGCACGCATTGATTTTCTCTCGGGCCTGTACAAGCCTCGGAAGACGATTTATGCGCAGATCCAGTTCAAGGACATTCCCGGCGTGCGCTCGGACGAGGGTGCCTCGAATCTGGCCGTTAAGCTGCTGGACGAAGTCCGGGGTGCCGATGCCCTGGTTCAGGTCGTAAGGGCCTTCAATTCGGACGAAGTCTCGTCTGTTGCCGGTGAACCGAACCCGTTTCGGGAGTTGAGTGATTTTGCCGCCGAACTGTTGCTGGCGGACATGGGTGCGATCGAGAACCGGATCAACCGGATGAAGAACACCCGTAAACTGCCCAAGGAGGCTCCGGCCCAGCTGGCCGTGCTGGAACGTCTCCTAGCCGCCCTGGAAAACGAGCAGCCCGTCAGCAGTGTGGAACTGACCGAGGCCGAGCAGGAGATAATGGTTGGCCAGAGTTTCCTTACCGAGAAGCCCCTGATTCTGGCCGTGAATATCGATGAGGCCCAGTTGGCTGCCGGAGACTATCCGGATCGGGATCGGGTGCGTGCTTTCGCCTCCGAGCGGGGCATCCCGGTGATCGAGATCTGTGCCCAGACCGAGATGGAGATCAGTCAGCTCCCACCGGAGGACCGGGCGGATTTCATGGCCGATCTTGGCCTTACCGAGTCCGGTGTTGGCCGTCTGGCACAGGCCGCCTATGAACGCTTAGGTCTGATCTCCTTCTTTACAGTAGGAGATGACGAAGTGCGGGCCTGGACTATTCGCCGGGGTACGATTGCCAAGAAGGCGGCCGGCAAGGTGCACTCCGACATCGAGCGCGGTTTCATCCGGGCCGAGGTTTTCCGCTACGACGACATCTTTGAACTGGGAAGCCAGGTGAAGATTAAGGAGAAAGGCCTGTTCCGGCTTGAGGGCAAGGAGTATGTCGTGAAGGATGGAGACATTATCAACTTCCGTTTCAATGTATAGGTCAAGCGGGATTGTTCACAGTTATTATTTCCGGAGTGTCTGTAGCACTGCGTCCTGCATCCCTTCCCGGTCAACAACTCGATCGTGACGGATCGGCTTCTTATCCAAATCCCGCAGTCCGGGGGGGATTATCCACCCGGTAAGCCCCGAGAGGATCTCCAGAAGCTCAAACTCACTTCGGCCAGCGACGGTCTCTTTGTCCAGCAGAGCCTTAGAGACGCTCTCGTTGAACTTAAACGGGCTGGCTGTGGAGACAACCACGGTCTTTGTGGCATCACCGGTGGCAGACCGGTACTTGTCATAAACCGCCCTGCCTACCGCAGTGTGGGTGTCCATCGGGTATCCGGATTCACGGTAGGTGGTGCGTATGGTGTTGATTGTTTCCGTGTCGTCGGCAAAGTCCGACCAGAAGAGGTCGGTAACCGCCCGTACGGTCTCAGTATCCACGGCATAACGTCCGGTTTTGCGTAGCTGTTCCATCCATATGGCGGCCCGGTTGTCGTGACCGGTCAACTCGAAAAGCAGACGCTCTAAGTTACTGGAGATCAGGATATCCATTGAAGGCGACAGGGTACGCACAAACGCCCGGTTCCGGTCATAGACCCCGGTGCGGATGAAGTCCGTCAATACGTTATTTCGGTTGGCGGCGCAAATCAGCCGACCGATCGGCAGGCCCATCCGTCTGGCGTAGAATCCGGCCAGGATGTTGCCGAAGTTGCCCGTGGGAACCACGAAGTTGATCGCCTCCCGGGGACCGATCTCACCGTCCCGCCGGAGATCCAGATAAGCGGAAAAGTAGTAGGCGATCTGTGGAACCAGGCGACCCCAGTTAATCGAATTGGCGGATGAAAACTTGAAACCCCGATTGGCCAGATCTGCTTTTACGGTGTCGTCGGTGAATATTGCCTTTACGCCGGACTGGGCATCGTCGAAGTTGCCCCGCACAGCAATAACGGATACGTTATTACCCTCCTGAGTGACCATCTGCCTTTTCTGGATCTCGCTCACACCCTGCTCCGGGTAGAAGACAATGATCCGGGTTCCAAGCACATCCCGAAAACCCTCCAGGGCCGCCTTTCCCGTGTCGCCCGAGGTCGCCACCAAAATCACGATTTCCGCATCTTCCTCGGTCTTCTCGGTTGATTTCTTGAGCAGATGAGGCAGGATCTGCAGGGCCATGTCCTTAAAGGCACAGGTCGGACCGTGCCAAAGCTCCAGCAGATGCAGGCCGGGGGCAAGTTTGTGCAAGGGGGCAATCGCCGGGGTGTCAAACCTGGTTGCGTTGTAAGCGGAGTGTACACATTCCCGGACTTCATCATCGGAAAAGCCGGTCAGGAAGGGCTGTAGGACGGCTTGCGCCCGCTCCTGGTAGGTCGAATTCACCAGACGTTCGGGGTTCTCGATGGTAACGGAATCCGCCGGAACAAACAGACCGCCGTCGGGGGCAATCCCCAGCTTTATGGCCTGAGACGCGCTGACCGGTTCGAACCGGCCCCTCGTACTGCGATAGAGCATTACAGAAGCCTCCGTAGAAGAAGAATGTCTAACCCTCATTAAACACCATCCGGTGGGCTTAGTAAAGCGATTCTGCCGGTAATTGCTGGGGGAGTACGACTCACCTTCTACCTCACACTTCACACTTATCATGTCGCAGTGATTGAACCAGCTGTCCGAGGCTCGCCGAGGCCTGGCGAAGGTCTGTCGAAAGGTCGGTCTCCAGCCGTTTCAACTGACTGATGGCACGCAAGCGTTCGTCCTGCCGGTCGGCGAGGTGGAACAGTAGCCGGGGACTTACACCCTCCGGTAGCTCTTCAAGATAGGGTTGAACATCGATCTCGTCTGCTTCGATCTCACGGACAATCGCCTTCACGCCGGCCAGTTGGTAAATGATGCGGTGGATAACGGAAAACTCCTGGGTCAGACGGTACTGAAGCATGTCCACGAGCTAAGAACACCTGCCTTATTAGGCTGATCCTTTCTATAATTATCGAAATTCGACGCCCTTTCTGTAGTGTCCTTTTGCTTCCAATGTTTTCTGCACGGTCCAGTGACATGCTATAATGTGAAGGGATACGGGGACTGTCCCCCTTCCCTTTAACGGGCGAAGCATCCTCTTCAGTAGAAATTAAGGAAAGAACACAGGGAAAGGAGCTGGCCTAGTGCTCGAGCGGCTGACCGGGATACTGCCCGAAGAATTGCTGGTGATGCTGATTGCGACAACGCCGATCTTTGAACTGCGCGGGGCCATTCCTTTTGCCCGAGGCTTTCTCGGAATGTCTCCGGAGTCGGCCTTCTTCTGGGCTGTTCTTGGTAACATATTGCCGGCTGTGCTGCTTCTGAAATACCTCGGTCCGCTTTCCGATTTTCTCTCCCGGTACTGTGTTTATTGTCGAAGCTTCTTCAATTGGCTGTTCGGTCGAACCCGGCGTAAGAGTAAGCCCATCCAGCGCTACGGATACCTGGGCCTTTTTTTGATCGTGGCTATCCCTCTGCCGTTTACCGGGGCGTGGACCGGTTCAATTGCCGCCTGGCTCTTGGGTCTTCCCGTTGCCAAGTCGATGGCTGCGGTAATTACCGGTATTCTAGTCGCCGGGGTGGTCGTGACCATGGCTGTTAACGGGACACTTTCGGTAATCCGTTCCTTCATTTAATTTGGAGAAGGCGTCGCAGAACGGCTTGGAAATCTTCGTTAAGGAATGAAATCTTCCAGAGGGCAATCCCTCCGATCCGGTGTTTTTGAGCGATCCCGACCTTTTCCGCCAATGTTTCCGGGATCTCGTACGGTTTGAGGGTCAGGATCCCGAGGATCAGCTTCTCCTGCGGGACGCCCGAGGCCAGAGCCAGAGTCACAGATTGTTCCACCGGTTCATAAGGTTCCGGGGTGGGTCCGTAATGATAAGCCATTACCACCAGCCCGTCGGAAAGGCGGGCGATTTCCCGGTAATCGTAGCCGAGAAACCAGCCGTTTAAGGGGTGGACACAGACATATAGCCTCTTGTTCAGTCGTTGGAGCCGATCCCGCAGTTTGTTTAGGAACCGGTTGAAATTGTAGCGTACCAAGGTCCGCGAGTCGGCCTGGTGTACGCTCTTGGAACCGAGTCCCTCGAGGTCGATGTTCACCCCGTCAAACAGGGCAACCTCCCGCTCGATTCCAGCGATGATTCGATCTGTGATGCTGTCGTCAGCCAAGATTTTCTCCAGCTTGGGTCCATCGAGATAAGCCACGGTCATATCAACCGCAATGCCGCGCCCACGGCACGCGTCAACCATCTTTTCCCAACCCTTTGGACGGTTGGCATAAGCATTCTGGGTGGTCATATTCCCAGCTTCATCAAAGGAAAACCAGACGACCGGCACCCGTGACAGCAGCGGGGCGACACCGGCCTGGTCCGTTGTCTGTGGGAAAGAAGCGCCGAAAAGCCGCTCCCAGTTCCCCTGCCAAGCGTAGAAACCAAGACACTCCTGCATAAGCATCCCTCCGTGCCCCATCCTATGCAGCAGACTTCATACGGGCAAACAAAAAGATGGGGAACGTACTAGGCACGTTCCCCATCCGAATATCGGTATTGCCGTTCCAGGAAGCAGTTAGGCTTCGCCAAACTCCCTGATCAGATTTTCAAAGATGACCCCTACTGGGAGTATCTCTTTAATTTTGAACACATTCTGGCCCGAGAATACCACACCTTCGTCCGTGTTGCCGAGACGACTGTTGTCCAGAGCCTGAATGATGCAGTACTCCTTGGAGCACACCTTAAGACACTTACGGCACTCCACCGGCTTCGGCGCTTCACCCCCGGCGATCCGCTCGGAAAACGGGTTGCGGATCGCCCGGCCCGGCATTCCCACCGGGCTTTTGATGATTACCACATCCTCTTCCCGGGCGTCGAGGTAATGCTGTTTGAATCTATCGGAAACAGTGCATTCCTCGCTGAGCACGAACCGGGTGGCCAGCTGCACGCCGTCAGCACCCAGTCTCATCATCTCGGCGATGTCCCGCCCGTCCACCATACCCCCGGCAGCAATGACCGGGATGCTTACCGCTGCCTTGATTTCAGGAATGATGTCTTTGGTGGAGCGGTCTGTCCCCAAATGCCCCCCAGCCTCAAAGCCCTCTCCGACGATGGCGGAGGCTCCCTGTTTTTCAGCCATCTTCGCCAGGCGGGCGGATGAAACGATAGAGACAATGGGGATGCCAAATTTCTTACCCCAGGCAAAGATGTCCCGGGAAAAACCGGCGCCAGTGAAAATGACGTCGATTTTTTCCTGCATGGAAATAGCCACCATTTCCGCGAAATCGCGCACCGCAAACATTATGTTAACGCCGATAATCCCGTCTTTGGAGAGCCTCTTGGCCTTGCGAATTTCCTCACGGAGTTCGTCGTGGGGCAGGCCGGTCGCACCAATGATGCCGATCCCGCCCGCGTTCGCCACTGCGGCCGCCAGAGGAGCGGTGGAAACGCGCAGCGCCATCCCACCTTGAATAATCGGGTACTTCGGTTTCAGGTGTCCGATACGCAGTTCTGGAAATTGCAATCCTCAATTACCCCTTCCCGGAAAAAGATCATCTATCCTATTAAAGCAGATTGGAAACTGTTTTACAAATATCTTTTTCCATAATGCGCAGAAATCAACAGTTTAAAGATAGATATGGTCTTATGGAAAATTACTTGAGAGGCAGAATCCGATAATGTCCCAGCCTTTCTCTGTGATATTTCGACAAGTTCCGCAGAAACAGAAAAAACCCTCTTTAGGGAGTAAAATGTAGAAATATTCCTTTTGGTGGAAATTTGCTGCCGTTTGGCAGGAATAGAGGCCCGGAATCTCGAATTAGCAACAGCGGAGGCGGATTGTGCAGGTGAGTATAGAACACGTGGGACTGACCAGAATGGAGCGGCGCATGCTCCGCCAGAACCGGCACATGCGCAAGATGCTGGCGATCCTGTATCTGTCTATCGCGATCGTTCTGATCAGCGGTCTCCTGTGGTTTGTCTATCCGCAGGTGCAGGACATCCGGAGCAGCGCTCAGGCCTGGCGTCAGGCTGTCCCGGAATACCAAGCTGCGTTCGCTCCTTACTCTGAAGTCCGCAAACAGGCTATCTCCCCCGTCACTTTACGTCCTCCAGACTGGCGAAACGGTATCCCTGTGCCTTCAAATCCTTGATGATCCGGGCGAGAGCCTCGGCGTTGGATGAAGAGACATTGTGCAGGAGAATCACCGCTCCTTCGTGCACGTAATCCATAACGTGTCGGTAGGTGGCCTCTGCTCCAGGCTGGTTATCCACATCCCAGTCCCGATAGGCCATACTCCAGAAAACCGTGGTATAGCCTTGCTGTGAGGCTAGCTCCAACACCCTTCCGTTGAACTGGCCGTACGGCGGCCGGAAGTGCTTCATTTCCTTCCCCGTCAGGTTCTTTACTAACTGGTGCACCGTGTCGATTTCGGAGCGCACTCGGTTGTTGTCTAATGTCGGCATGCTCGGGTGGTTCATGGAGTGGTTTCCGATAGTGTGTCCCTCCCGCGCCATCCGCAGCACCAGTTCCTGATTCAGTTGCACATAGCCTCCAGTGACAAAGAAGGCCGCCTGGACTCCGTTATCCCGGAGGGTGTCCAGGATTCTAGCGGTGTACCCGTTTTCATAACCCGCATCAAAGGTAAGGTAGATCTCCTTCTGAGTAGCAGGACCCAGATAAAACCCGCGGCCATCCAGCATCGAGACGTAGCGGGTGTCGGTGGCAGGGGGACGGTGCTCCTTACTGCGCACGAAATACCAGTCATAAATGGTTTGGTCCGGTGCGGGCTCCTGAACAGGGGCGGATGGGACCGTGACTACAGGTTCACTGTCTGAGCGCAGGCGGTTCAGCAGGTCATCCCGCTGTTGTTCCAGGGCGGTGATGGCGGCTTCCATCTGTTCAATCTGCACGACAAGTTCAACGTCGGGAAGCGGATTTGTTCCTGCAAATCCGTGATCCCGGAGCAGGAAGGCTCCCAGAACCAAATTGGTTACTACAGATACACACAGCAAAGCAATTACTAACCGCCGCACGGATTCTTTCGCCTCCTTGGGCAAGTCCTGACAGTGTCTCTCCAAGCGTCAGTATAGCACGTAATTATTGCACCACAATGAAGCACTTGTTACAAATCGGTTAAGCTCCAGGGGCGGATTCCGGGCGGAAGAAAGCGCACTTTTCCCGGCGGCAGCCGTGTGGGTGACGGTGGCTATCACGACAGGTGACACGGGACACATCTGCAGGAATCTCCACGTGCAGGTATTCGTGGGCCAGAGCAGCAGCTTCCTTAAGTGCCACCCGGAGAAAGTTCTTGCAACAGGACGGACCGGCATTGGAGGACATTGCATCCGTCACCCGGGCGGTAATGCGCATGGTGATTGCGGTCTCGCGGTTTCGGGGACAGGACGCCCCCAGCAGGACACTGAAACAGGCTCCGATCGCCGGGGAGAGGCCGCACACCCCGGTCAGTCCGCAGAACGCGGCGATCGCTTGCCGTCTGGTGCGCAGCATCGCTTCGTTCACTTTTTCATCCGTAACGGCCAGGCTGCCCTCGTTTCTGACGGCGACCATCAAGGCGGCGGAGGCCACCCAGGCATGTTCACAGCCCAGCATTGGCAGATCAAGGGTGTGCACCAGCCTTTCGGCCACGGCAATGACATCTTTTTCCTGAGCGGCGAGAGCCAGAGTACGGATACGGTCGAACAATTCCGCACCGTGGCAGCGATTACAGATGAAATGACCCTTCGGACACACCACGTATGCCTGTTCAGAGTTCCCGCACCGGCTGCACTGAATATCCCGGCCTTCAGTCAGGTAGGTGAGGGGAGAGCCGCAGATCTTGCAGTTTTCCCGGTGGTCTTCAGATGCGGCCCGGCCCGGCCCGCACGCAGTCGGCCCTCAGCCACGACTAAAACTGGTCATAGTCCTAACTACCTCCACATACAGTGTTAAGGCCCTATTCCTATTGTACTAGACTGCGGGAGAATTAAAATCCCTTTTTTCTTAATCCACGTTGTCGGTCAGCTAAGTTTTCAATATTTTCCAAGAGTCGACTTCAAGCAGGAATTCTCCGGGAGCCGCAGAATATTAAACCATTCACAACTGAGGCCGGATCATCTCCTTTCCATGTACGCCCAAGGTCTCGAACAACGGTTGGTTGTGGGAGCCTCCAGCAGTTTTAGCAAATAAATTTTGGTTTACTTCCTGCTTTTGCAGGAAAGCCGACGCTTAAGGTTGAACGTGTTTTGTTGGCCTAATATGGGAGCATTCTCTGTTTTTTGCGGAATTGCAAAAATTGAGCGGGAGGTGGTGAGCCAGTTTCTGGAATGGTTCTGCCTTTGATATCATTTTTCATTAAAGTTGAGGAGGGGAAAGACTAGTGCGTGTTTCCAAATGGGTGGCTCTGATTACGGTAATCCTGTTTTCCATGTCCATCATTGCCGGTTGCGGCGGTGGCTCCGGCGGTACGACCCCGGCTGGCGGCGAAGAGATCAGAATCGGCTTGATTGCCCCGCTTACCGGCGACGTAAAAACCTTTGGCGAATCTGTAAAGAATGCTTTTGAAATGGCGATGGAAGAGGTCGACTATAAAGTTGGCGACTTCACCATCAAGGTCTTCATCGAAGACGACCGCAACATGGCGACTGAGGCCGTGAACGTGGCCGACAAGCTCATCACCCAGAACAAGGTCTCCGCGATCGTGGGCTCGGTTACTTCTTCGAGCACCATTCCGATCTCCGAAGTGGCCCAGGCCAACAGTGTGGTCCTGATCACCCCGACGGCGACCAACCCCAAGGTTACGGTTGATGCTGCCCGCAAAGACTTCGTCTTCCGTGCCTGCTTCATCGACCCATTCCAGGGCACCGTAGCAGCCCGCTTCGCTCTTACTGAACTGAACGCGAAAACCGCAGCCGTTCTGTATGACCAGGGCAACGACTACACCATCGGCCTGAAGGACTTCTTCAAGGAATCCTTTGTAGCCGGCGGCGGCCAGATGCTGGCTGAGGAAGCCTACACCAAGAACGACACCGACTTCTCCGCGGTGCTGACCCGTATCGCCCAGCAGAAACCCGATGTCCTATTCCTGCCCGACTACTACCAGAAGGCCAGCCTTATCGGCAAGCAGGCCCGTGACAAGGGCATCACCGCGACCTTCGTTGGCGGTGACGGTTGGGACAGCCCCGAGCTCGACTTTGTTGCCATGGACGGCGGCTACCATACCAACCACTACTCTGCTGACGACCCGCGTCCGGAAGTGCAGGAGTGGGTAGCCAAGTATACCGCCAAGCACGGCCAGACCCCGGATGCCCTCGGCACCCTGGCCTACGATGCTACCAAGCTTCTCCTCAAGGCGATCGAGGATGCCGGCTCCACTGATCCGGCTGCGATCCGTGACGCAATGAAGGCTCTCAACGGCTTCGGCGTAGTGAGCGGTAGCATCACCTTTGACGAGAACGGCAACCCGATCAAGTCCGCTGCGATCCTGCAGATCAAGGACGGCACCCAGAAGTTCATAACCATCGTTAATCCTTAGACCCAGGTTTTAAGGGGGAAAGAGCCTAGGCTCTTTCCCCCGATACCTGTTTTTTGGTAGGGGGGAGAGTTTAGTTGGACTATTTTATGGAGCAAGTGATTAACGGGCTCCAGCTGGGTCTGGTGTACGCCCTGATTGCCTTGGGCTACACAATGGTCTATGGCATCGTCAAGCTGATCAACTTTGCCCACGGTGATGTCTTCATGGTGGGTGCCTTTATCGGCTATTTCGGCTTTTCAAGCTGGGGCCTGCCTTGGCCGCTAGCCATCCTGGTCTCGGCGTTGTGTTGTGCCTGTTTGGGTATGCTCATTGAGCGCATCGCCTACCGTCCCCTGCGGTATGCCACCAGGATTGTGGCGCTGATTAGCGCCATCGGTGTCTCCTTCTTTCTTGAATACTTCTGCAGCCTGAAGTTTATGTTTGGCCCCAATTACCGCGTTGTCCAGAGGCCTTTCGATGAGGTTTACTGGAGTATCGGTGGAGTTACCATTTCGAACATTCAGGTCCTTATATTTTGTACCGCGGTATGTATGCTGGTCGGTCTCCAGTATCTTGTAATGCGAACCAAGATGGGAGCGGCGATGCGGACGGTGTCCTTCGACCACGACACGGCCCGTCTGATGGGGGTTAACGTGGACCGCACCATCTCGTTTACCTTCGGTATCGGCGCGGCGCTCGCAGCGGTGGGCGGGGTACTCTACGCCATTGCCTACCCGCAGATCTGGACATTTATGGGAATTATGCCCGGTCTTAAAGCCTTTACTGCGGCTGTACTGGGCGGCATCGGTCTGATTCCGGGTGCCATGCTTGGAGCCTTGATCATGGGACAGGCTGAGGTGATGACGGCGGCGTTTATCTCTTCCCAACTGCGTGATGCCATCGCCTTTTCCATCCTAATCCTGGTGCTTCTGGTCAGGCCGTGCGGCATCCTCGGTAAAACCCAGCCGGAGAAGGTTTAAGTAAGGAAGGTTTAAGATATGGGAGTGAAAGACGGAAAACGAATTCTAATCTACATCGTCGGGGTCATTCTGGTCTACGCCGTGATTAAGATGCTGGCCGTAACCGGGGTTTTCAACCCGTACTGGCAGCGCATTCTTGATCAGGCGATGATTATGACCATCGGCGCACTTGGTTTGAGCATCATCTTCGGCATTTCCGGTCAGTTCTCCATTGGGCATGCCGCCTTTTTCGGTATTGGTGCCTACAGTGCGGGCCTGGTGACTAAATCACTGGGCGGAGACATATTTACCTTCTTACTCGCGTTAGCGGTGGGAACCTTTATGGCGGGTCTGGTCGCTTTCTTGATCGGCTTGCCGGTTCTGCGCCTGACCTCGGACTACCTGGGTATTGCCACCCTCGGTTTCGGTATCATTATGAAGGTCGGTTTTGACAACGCCAACAAGGTGATTCCGGAGATGGGCGGAGCGACCGGGATGACCGGGATTCCCCAGGTGGCCAACTTTGAATGGATCTTCCTGTTTTGCATCATCAGCATCATCTTGGCCCGTAACTTCGTACAATCCGGCCACGGTCGGGCTTGCATGGCCCTGCGTGAAGATGAAGTGGCGGCCAACGTGGTCGGGATCAACATCTTCCGTTACAAGGTCTTGGCCTTTGTGTTCGGTTGCAGTCTGGCTGGCCTGGCGGGCGCATTGTATGCCCACCGCTATCCCTTTTTGCACCCGACCAACTTCGACTTCCTACCCTCGATCGACTTCCTAATCATCGTTGTTTTAGGCGGGATGGGGAGTCTCACGGGGACGATCGTCACCGCTATCGCCTGGGTGTTCCTGCTAGAGGGGCTGCGCGCCATACTCGGTACCACCTTCTTGGAATGGCGGGGTGTGATCTACGCCCTGATCCTGATTTCCGTGATTCTAATTCGTCGCCAGGGGCTTTTCGGGAACAAGGAATACGGATTCCTGGCCCCGGTAGTCCGTCGGAAGGAGGCTCGCAATGTCACTACTGAAAGCTGAAAACCTGGGCATTAATTTCGGCGGTCTAAAGGCTGTAAGCAACTTCAACCTGGAGATCCAGTCGGGGGAGATTGTAGGTCTGATCGGGCCTAATGGTGCCGGAAAGACGACGGTGTTCAACCTGATCACCGGTTACTTTTCGCCCAGCACCGGTACTATGGCTTTTGAAGGACACCCTTTGAATGGGCGAAAACCATACCAGATATGCCAACTGGGTATTGGACGGACCTTTCAGAATATCCGTCTGTTCGGCCAGAACACCGTGCTGGACAATGTGCGGGTGGCCTTTCACCCCCGCACCCGCTACTGGATAATCGATGCTTTCCTGCGCACGCCACGCTTCATGGCCGAGGAAGCCAGGATTACCGAGCAAGCAGAGGAACTGCTGGATACCCTGGGACTGTTACCGCGGGCTTACGACCGGGCCGCTTCCCTGCCCTATGGTGCTCAGCGCCGGCTGGAGATCGCACGGGCTATTGCCTGTCAACCGAAGCTCCTTCTGCTCGATGAACCGGCGGCCGGGATGAACCCGTCAGAGGTACGTGACCTAGTTCAACTGGTTAAGTTTGTCAAGGAAAAGTTCGACCTCACGGTTCTGCTTATCGAGCACCAGATGGGCCTGGTAATGAACGTCTGTGAAAGGCTGGTGGTCATGGACTTTGGAGTGACCATCTCTGAAGGCCTGCCGCACGAGGTGCGTGAAGACCCGAAGGTTCTCAGCGCTTATCTCGGTAAGGGGGCTGTGGCCTAATGCTGACGGTTAGGAATATCAGTGTTTACTACGGGGCGATTAACGCCGTCCAGGACATCTCTTTTGAAGTGAAGGAAGGCGAAGTCGTTACCCTGATCGGAGCCAACGGCGCCGGTAAGAGTACGAGCCTGCGCACCATCTCTTCGCTGATCAAGGCTAAGAGCGGGGAAATCACTTTCGAGGATAAGAACATTACCACGCTTAAGCCGCACCAGATCGTGGCTATGGGCCTGATTCACGTGCCTGAGGGCCGCAAGATTATCGGTAGCTTCACTGTGCGCGACAACTTGAAAATGGGAGCGTTCTTGCGCAAGGACAAGGCCGGAATCTTGGAGTCAATGGAGGAAGTGTTCACCCGGTTCCCCCGGCTTAAAGAGCGGGAAAAACAGTTGGGGGGGACCCTTTCCGGTGGTGAACAGCAGATGCTGGCTATCGGCCGGGGCCTAATGGCGAAGCCGCGGCTCCTGCTGCTGGATGAGCCTTCGATGGGCCTTTCTCCGATTCTCACGGAAGAGATCTTCGAGATTATCCGCACCATCAACCAGAAGGGTACCACGATCCTGCTCGTGGAACAGAACGCCTACATGGCCCTCCAGGTTGCACACCGGGCCTATGTTCTGGAAACCGGGCGGGTGGTAATGTCCGGCGATTCCAATGTCTTAAAAGACGATAAACGCATTCGCGCCGCCTATCTAGGCGAAATCGCCTAGATATCCACAAATAGGGACAGGCTACTTTTTGCCACAAATAGGGACAGGCTACTTTTTACCTCGCTGAAGGGCTTCTGGGGTAAGGTGTATAGGTATCGCCTGATAATACAGACAACACAGTAAGGAAAACGTTCTTTAGTTATGGTCGTTTCAGGTCTGCATTTGGTAAGGCTTTCTCCGGAAGCGGGGGAGAGCCTTTTTTATGTTTTTACTGCCGAAGAATAGGAATCCTGGCAGGATTTTGTAGTATAGCGCACGAAATACCTGTCAGACATTGGAATGGGTGGTGTGGCCGGTGTTAGGACGGCGGGAGCAACTGGCGGTGCTGATTGTTATCGCGGTTATAGTCTTTGGCTTAGGGTACAAGTATGCTGTGGTTAAAACCCGGGTTGAACTAGTGCCTGCCGTCGAGAGGGCGGCGGATATTATTGCCACCGAGATCTCGGTGCACGTTGCGGGGGCCGTTGAGAGCCCAGGGGTTTACCGCTTGGAACGGGGTAGCCGTGTGACTGATGCGGTGACCGCAGCTAAACCGTTATCCTCGTCGGAATTGAATGCTTTGAACCTAGCGGCTGTCCTTCAGGACGGTCAGAAGGTTTTCGTACCGGAAAAACCGCCTCTAGTTACTGATACCCCTAATGAGCCGGGTGTTGCGCATACTCTCCGGCCGGGTATCGGCGCAGAGGGGAAAATCAACATCAATACTGCAGATGCTGGCCAGCTCGAGCAACTTCCGGGAATCGGCCCTTCTCTGGCTAGTAGCATACTTCGATACCGCCAGGAAAACGGGCCGTTTGCTTCAGTCGAAGATATTTTGAATGTCTCGGGGATTGGGGAGAAAAAGCTGGAGGGGTTAAGGGACTTCGCCACCATTTACTGATAGAGGAGACCGCTCAGAAACGCGTCTGGCTTTGTCAGGCTCGTCGACCAGTGCTCACGTACGTTCCAAGTACGTTCCGCCCCTGTGCAACTTCGCCTTCCGCGCCATACGCGCTTTTGAGCCCCCTGTGAGGACAAGCGGTCTCCATACGTTGGTGTTTTTGAGGAAGTACTGGTAGAAGAGCATCTTTGCTAGCTGGAGACCGCCTGCTTATCCTTGAAGAGGGCCCTCGCAGGGGGTTGATAGACTTGGTCTCGCTTTGTTCAAGCGAAGTTATTGGTTGTCCGGTGTTATGTAAGGGGGAAGGAGTGTCTGATGACGTCAAGACCGCTAGTGCTGTTCGTCTTCCTTTTTGCACTGGGGATTATCCTGGCCCCCTATATCACGGTACCCGTAGGGTCGACTCTTTTGGCCTCATCGGTTGCTGTGGTTGTGGCGGGCCTGTTGTATTTCTCGTCGCATAAGTCCACCCGGTTTCTCTTCTTTGTCTTATTTGTAATGCTCGGCGTAATCACTGCCCAGTTGGACCTTAGGGCGGCCGTATCGCCTCTCGAACGCTGGGTGGGCCAACCCGTTGTTGTGGAAGGGATGGTCGACCGTGACCCAGAGGTTAGGGACGACCGGGCGATGTACACCCTCACGGTGGAGAAGGCCACTATCGGTTCGGAAACACTCGACAGTTCGGGGGGGCGGTTGTTGGTCACCCACTACCAGCCGGACGCAGTGTATGGATACGGGGATGTGCTGGAGGTCCGCGGACTACTGCAGATGCCAGCCGATCCCGGCAACCCCGGAGCTTTTAACTACCGGGCCTACCTGGAGCGCCAAGGTATTTCTCTAGTAGTCATGGTCAACGGCGACCAGGCTTTGGTTAAAACCGGAGTAGGCGGAAACCCGCTGGTAACCCAGGCCCTTTGGGTTAAAGGGCACTTATGCCGAGGTCTCGACTGGGCGTTGGAACCGGCTGCTGCGGAAGTCGTTAAGGGCATCATTCTGGGGATGCGCAGCGGTATTGATCCCCAGGTTCGAGAAGCATTCACGGCAACAGGGGTGGTTCACATCCTGGCGGTCAGTGGGTTGCACGTCGGTTTCCTCCTAGGGCTGGTCATGTTTCTCCTAAACGCCGCTCGTCTCAAGCCGGTTTGGATTATTATCCTGGGATCCTTGGTGCTGCTGGGTTATATGTTAATGGTTGGCTTCAAGCCTTCTGTCGTACGGGCTTCTACGATGGCGATAATGCTGTTGGTTGCCTATCAGATCGGACGTCTCCGAGACTGGCCTACCGCTTTAGCCGTAGCCGCCTTCGCGATCTTGTTGGCTAACCCCTTGCTGCTGTATGACCCTGGATTTCAGTTGTCCTTTGCTGCTACCTGGGGCATCCTTTACCTCGGCCCGCTATTGGTAAAAGCGATCAATGCGGGGGCTGCCGGAGTCGGACTCGGCTTCTGGCGTCCCGCCTTCAGTTGGGTTTTGGTTGTACCCCTGGGTGCTCAAGTGGGCACGGCACTACTGGTCGTCTACTACTATAACCTGGTTTCACCGGTGGCCCTTTTGGCAAACGTCGTGGCTGTCCCGATCGTAGCCCTGATTTTTATTCTAGGTCTGTTCACCGCTGTTACTGGGGCCATCGTTCCGGCGTTGGGCTGGCTTCCCGGCAGCGCCACCGGGGCCCTGGTCGACCTCTTTCTCTGGGTGATAAACCTGTTTGCCGCTCTCCCCGGCGCCTACTTCTATGTGGCAACCCCTGCCCCCGGGTGGATTGCGGTGTATTTTGTATTTCTGTTTGCCCTCGGACAGGTTTGGACAGACGGTAGTTGGCGTGAAAAAGTGGTGCTTCTTAGAGGATCCTTGGAGCGTTCGAGGCGAACGGTTATGCCTATAGCCGTAATGCTTGCGGTCGGCCTAGTCCTGGTCTGGGTGATGATGCCCAGTACCGGTGATCTGGATGTCCATTTCATTGATGTTGGTCAGGGAGACAGCTGCCTGATTCGGACACCGTCGGGAAAGACCATGTTGATCGATGCCGGAGGCCGGGTGGGTGAGTTAGAAAACCCGGATTCGGGGGTGGGGAAGAACGTCGTAGTGCCTTATCTGCAGCGCCTGGGGGTAAAAAAGATCGACGTCTTGGTAATGACCCACCCCCACGAGGACCATATCGGCGGGGTGCGGGCGGTCGTGAATACACTGCCTGTAACTATGGCCGTGGTTGCCAGCCCGGATTCACGGTCCGGAGTGCAGCCCCCGGAACAGTACGTCGCCCTCCTCAAGGAGATGCAGGATGATGGCATCAACATCCACGGAATCTCGGCGGGAGACCGGATTCGGCTTGATCCCAGAGTACGAATCGACGTCCTCGGCCCGCTCCTACCGCTCATGGTTGGCGGCCGCGCCGATCTCAACAACAACTCGCTGGTTCTGCGGCTAGCGTATGGTCGACACACCTTTTTGTTTACGGGCGATGTGGAGCAGGAGGCCCAGGCCCGGCTGATAATGTCCGGTGCCGATCTGCATGCCCACGTCCTTAAAGTGCCTCATCACGGCAGCGGTGCGTTTGTACCCGCCTTTTTCGAAGCTGTGCATCCCGAAATCGCGGTAGTCCCCGTGGGGGCCAATAACCGCTTCGGTCTGCCTAAGGAAACCACACTGGAGAAGCTCGAAGCACTGGGTTCACGTGTTTACAGGACGGACCTGGACGGTGCGGTGATCATCCGGAGTGACGGGACGCAATTGGACGTCCGGACAGGCCGCGAGAACGGGCGGGTCGAAAAACCGGCCGCCTGAGGAATCTAAAGAGGGTTGAACTACGTCAATTAGTTAAACACAATAACGGGTAAAATGGGGAGGAACTGCTGTTGAAGGAGCAAAGTAAAGGGAAGCAGATTGCCAAGATACTGATGATCATCATCGGCACCATTGTACTGCTGTATGTCCTGGGAACCGTAGCATTGTTGGCTTTCTTGACGCCGATGGGGAGTTCTGACAGCATCAAGGTGACAGTTGCTGAACAGTCGGTTCGCTACTCGGGCAAGAACGAGACAACGTATGACCGTGCTATGCCAGAGCCAGGATCACCGGAAATGATCGCAGGCGCGCAGGAGCGCAAGATTCAACGCGAAGCGGATCTAAGGGTACGCGTGGATTCGATACCGGAAGCGATGCAGGCTGCCATTGACTTGGCGCAGCGCTTGGGAGGCTTCGCCTCATCGTCATCGATTCACATTCACAGTGGTGCTGGCGGCGAGATCACCATCCGGGTACCTGAAGCTCGGATGGACGAAGCAATTGCCGAACTGTCCGCACTGGGACGCCTCCTCTCCAGGAACATCTACCAGTTGGACATTACCGAACAATACGTTGACGTAGAAGCCCGGTTGCGCAACCTCCGGGCCACCGAAGAGCGGCTGGTCGCCATTCTGGACCGAACCGGGGAAATTGCAGACGTACTGGCTACGGAGAAGGAAATCAGCCGGGTGCGCGGCGAGATTGAGCAGTTGCAGGCACAGCTGCGCAATCTGGACAGCCTGACCACCCTCGCGACTATCCGGGTGAGTTTCCTGCCGGAACAGTCCGACCTGCAACCAGGTACCCTTACCCTCGGAGACAGCCCGTCAGGGTTTGCAAAGGCTTTTGTTGCCTCAATTAACAAGTTAAATGCGCTGGCCGCGGGATTTGTGGTGATAATCGGGGCCCTATTACCCTTCCTGATTGCACTGACCGTAATCTTGACCCCCGTGACCCTTTGGATTATCCGTCGCCGTCGGGCGTCGGCCAACCGGGGCGAAGAGACTGACTCCTAAAAATTACTATTCGGTTTTCGGATCACGGCCGGAAAAACATGCCGCCCTGCGCCATAGGTTTGTATTAAGAGCGAGAGCCTGGCAGGTGGTGTCTATGTCCGGGGTGTGGCGAAGAGTAGCGGTTATTGGGATCCTGATGCTGACGGTGACTGTTGCCGGATGCGGCTACCATTCTGCGCAGAAAACGCTTGTGCAGGACTACATTCAGGCGGTTGCCACTGGTGATTGGGAGAGAGCTTACGAAAGTGCCTATCTAGGCGGTATCCCAGGGATGTACCCGAATTTGGATGGGTATGTAATGGCCGTGAAAACCATCGGCTTAGATGAGCTTTTTCGTAGTCGGGTGAGTCTCAAACGGGTGGTTATCCGGTCGCATCAGGTCGATGTGCCTGTGTTCTTCAAGCTGCCTGACGGGAGGGAGTTTGAAGGGAACTTCATCTTGGATGACCGGATGGGATATTGGACCTTACGCTCCGGATTCCCGGAGATCCGTGGTAAGGAGCCCAACGGCGTTACCGGGCAGGGCTACGGGCAGTTCTGGCACATCGAGGTTTCGTATCACATCAGG
Organism: Desulforudis sp.; assembly: GCA_019084485.1. Taxonomy (GTDB): domain Bacteria; phylum Bacillota; class Desulfotomaculia; order Desulfotomaculales; family Desulforudaceae; genus SURF-60. The sequence continues at coordinate 43,484 of JAHRFU010000024.1, forward strand.
CCGTGGGCGGAAAACCGGCGGCTTAGCGAGCTGGGTACGGTGTATCGGATTTCCAGCCTTGAGGGGAGTATCCTCAGCTATTCGTGGCGGGGCACATCGGTACTATCCAGTGCGTCTGGACAGTTTACGGCGGACGGGGCGGTGAAGGTGCTGGAACCGATCCGTTCCGACCAGGCGGATGTATCATTCCGCCGGTTGACGTTTGTAGACTTGCGGAAAGCGTTGGCGTCAACTGAAGTGACGATCGCCTGGCGCGGCTACGACGGGATCGAACGTTACGAGCAGCTGAAGCTCGACCCGGGCTCTTTCCGTGAAGGCTACATCAAACCGATCTCCGGATGGTAAAGGAATCCACAGTTATCGTGGTATAATCAGAACATCGGATACGGGGAGTTACACCTCGAAAAAGGTGGGACAGTCCCCACTCGGTATGGAGGAAGCCGGTGAAATACTACCAGGATTTTGTAGACGCCCTGTCCCGGGATCAGGTTGCTCCGGTGTACCTGTTTCATGGAGACGAGGTTTTTTTGCACCGGAAGGCGTTGGAGCGTTTAAGGGACAGGCTCCTCGCCCCTGGTACGGCTGACTTTGATATGACTTTACTGGACGGAGAGACAGTACCCCTGTCGAGTATTGTCCGGGCGGCCCAAACCACTCCGGCACTGAACCCCGTGCGCCTGGTAGTCGTGCGGTCGGCCCCGTTCCTCGGGGGCACCGGTAAGAAGCGCAATACCGGGGAAGATAGCCCGGAACCGGAAAGCGACCCAAAGGCTCAGGCCCCGCTAATAAACTACCTGGAGGCCCCGCTCCCTTCCACTTGTTTAGTTTTCTACAGCCCCGGGCCGGTTGATCGCCGCCGCAAGGCCTATAAGCAGATCGCCGCTCACGGAGTGGTAATCGATTTTCAGTTACTGACCCGAGCGGACACCGCGAAATGGCTCCAGCGGGAGGCCCGCCGCGCCGGCAAGCAGTTTGCCCCCGGAGCGTTGGACAGGCTACAGGATTGGGCACCGCCTGGTCTGGAGGGGCTGTCTCGCGAACTTGAAAAGGTGATTTTGCACGCCGGAGATTCCAAGCTGGTACAGATTGCGGACGTTGAAGCGGTGGTAGTCCCCAACAGAGAAGAGACCATCTTCCAAGTGGTCGATGCCATCGGTGCCAAGAACGGCCGAGCGGCCCTCGAGGGGATTTGCAGCCTGCTCGCGGCCAAAGAGGCCCCGTTAAAGATACTGGCGATGCTCTCCAGGCAGTTCCGGCTCACCCTCTGTGTCCAGGAACTGGTCGCGTCCGGCCTGCGCGAGCACGAGATCGCCTCCGCCCTGCAGACCAAGCCTTTTGTGATTCGCAGGATTCAGGGGCAGTCCGGCCAGTTCACCCGGAGCCAGGCGCTCCACGCTCTGGAAGGATGCCTTGAGATTGACAGCGACATCAAATCCGGCCAGCGCGAATTCCTGCCGGCCGTTTCCGACCTGCTCATCCACGTTTGCCTGAGCAAGTAAGTGGCCAGATGATGACTAATTGAAAAGAGGGGGCTGCTGTTCCTTCTAGCGCGGAGGAGAATAGCGGAGGTGCTTTTGGAGACGCCTGAAAATAAAGGAACGCGATGCACTAGGTGCTCGCGTTCATTCTCTTCGTCAGCCGTGACTTCTTGCGGGCGGCTGTTCTTTTGTGCATAATCCCCTTGGTTACGGCTTTATCGATTCTGACCAGCGCGGTGCGGAGTCTGTCCTGGACTTCCTCCCCGGTCCCCAGCGCTGTCTCGTACTTCTTGATCGTCGTTTTGAGCGCCGATTTCACCCGACGGTTGCGTTCTGTACGCTTCCGTGCAGTCTCGATGCGCTTCAAAGCGGAGCGACTATGTGCCAAGCTTAATCACCTCCCACAGGGCATTTTATCATCCCAGTGGGCAAGATGCAAGCGAAAGCTAACAAAAAGCGTTTTGCGTTGTAACCATTTTTGCCCCCGATAACGCAATGCCCACGCCCGGCATGGTATTCCCCAAGTCGCAAAACAGGGGGCATTAGCCGAATATAGGGATATATGGCTTATAGGCGTTGTTGTGGTATAACAGCCATAAGGGAAAACCTCCTTGTGGTTCTTTTTTGCTTCAACAAAAAGAATTCTCCACAAAAGGGGGTTTGCCTTCTTATTTCTCATTATCTTTCGCTTTTTCTTCGCTTTTCTCCTCTGGGGTCAATTTTGCCAATCCGCCGGCTACCCATCCCCACAACCCGCATAAAACCTGGA